>JAKLHH010000786.1 GCA_022710245.1 Myxococcota bacterium | reverse complement strand
CCTCGCGGCAGCGGTCGACGCCCTCCTGCAGCGCCGGCTCGAGGAGGGCGCAGCGACGGACGTCGAGGAGCTCCCGCGAGCGCCAGCGCATGTGGCCGAGCGTGAGCCCGGCCCCGCCGTGGCTCCAGTGGAGCCGCACGCGGCGGCGGTAGCCGAGCTCGCGCGCGGCAGGCCAGAGCGGCTCCAGGGTCATGCCCGTGTCCCGCAGGCACTCCGCCAGGAGCTCGGCCTTGCGCGCGGCCTGCACCCCGTACTCGAGGTGCTGCCACTGGCAGCCTCCGCACTCGCCGAAGTAGGGGCTGACCGGCGCCCGCCGTCCGGGCCCGGGCCGCACCACCTCGAGGAGCTCACCACGGAGGTAGGACGTGGTCTCGTGGACCACGCGCACGCGCGCGCGATCGCCGGGCGCGCCGAAGGGTACGAAAATCACCTTCCCGTCGAGGCGTCCGACCGCCTCGCCACCGAAGGCCAGCTCCTGGAGATCTACCTCGTGCACAGCGGGGTCATACCACAGCCCCTCGGTCCTCGCCCTCCCCTCGAGATTTGATCACCGCTGCTCAGCTGCGGCTGAAGGCTGCGGCTCCTGGTCTACGGGAAGGCCTGCGCCGACTGCCCGCGCCTCACCTCGAGGTTCACCATCCCCTGCATCGATCCCGACGCCGCCGCGCAGGTCCCCAGCTCCACCGCGCGGGCGTCCACGATCGCCAGCGAGAAGAGCGCGGCGACGCGATCGCCGTACTCGATGGTGAAGCCGGTGAGCGCGGCGGGATCCTGCCCGACCACGGCGGCGCCGAAGCGGCAGAGGTACAGGCAGGCCCCGCCGCCGAGGACGCCGCGCAGGGTCTCTGCGCTGGCCCGGCTGTTGAAGTCCCCCTGGCAGAGCGCGTCGAGCTGGGCGCGGGTGGCCGCCGTCAGCGTCGGACAGCTCGGCGCCTCCCTGGCCGAGGGGACCTGGCACCCGGCGCTGGCCCCCGAGGGGGTCGAGTAGCTGCGACTGCTGGCGACCAGCGGCTCCCGGTTCTCCGGGCAGGTGGTGTAGAGGTAGAGCCGCCCGCGCACGAGGTCGGCGGCGTTGTCGCACGCCCCCCCCGTGCAGGTGCCGGTCGCGGTGACCGGCAGGACCTCGCCCGCCACGAACCGCCGGGCGACCTTCTCCACGTCGAGGAACTGCAGGATCAGCCCGTCGGACTGCTCCAGGTTGTTGCTGGTGTTCTGCAGGCGGAGGGTGAGCCGGCTCTGGCGCTGCACGACCGACTCGCTGTCGTCCTGCAACGACTCGCCAGAATAGAAGTCCACCTTCAGGTCGAAGCCGCCCTGCGGAGCCTCCAGCGGCACGCCGTCCTTGCAGTCGGTGGTGGTCACGCTGCCGGCGACCCATCCCTCGCCGCGCCCGACGATGCAGCCACCGAGCAGCAAGCTCCCCGCGAGCAGCGCGGCGCTCGCTGCCCGAGGCCCGGCGAGCGCCGCAAGGCTCAGCAGCATAGCTCCACCTCCATCGCGAGCGGCGCCTCCAGTGAGGCCGCCGCGTCTCCGTCGCGCACCGCGATCTCCAGCTCCCCCCCGCTGCCCCAGTACGCGACCCAGGCGCCCGGCTCCACCTCGCCGAAGGTCGCGCGGGGCGGCCCGAGGTCACGGTCCGCGAGCCGCACGCGCAGGGGCGCGCCCGCCATCCCCCAGCGCGCGGCGGCGGCGAGCGCCACCTCGCGGCGGAGGTTCGTGATCAGGTTGCCGAAGCCGTCGATGTGGATGACGCGCCCGACGAGCGCGTCTCCCAGCAGCAGGGGAGCCGGCAGGGCCAGGTGCTCCCAGCTGCGGATCGGAGTCCCGCAGCGCGCCGGCTCCAGCCCGGCCGCGAGGTGCCCGGCGACGGAGGCGAAGACGTCGCGGCCGTGGAAGGTGGGGCTCACCTCCGCCGCGAAGAGCTCGGGCCTGTCGAGCACCCAGCCCTCGGCTCCCTCGCCGACGGCGAGGCTGAGCAGGCCGTTGTCCGGACCGACGAAGCAGCGGCCGCGATCCCGCAGCAGCAGCCCGCGGCGGGCGGTCCCCACCCCGGGGTCGACGACGCCGACGTGGATGCTGCCTGCCGGGAAGGTCGCGGTGGCCTCGCGCAGCGCCCGTGCTCCCGTGCGCACGTCGCGCGGCGGGATGTCGTGCGTGAGGTCGACCACCAGCGCAGCGGGTGCGCGGGTCAGGACGACGCCCTTCATCGCGCCCGCGTAGCCGTCGCGGGTGCCGAAGTCGGAGAGGAGCGTGACGATTGCCATGGTCCGTTCGCGCCAGCGCGCCTCCACTGGCCCGCCGCCTCCTCAGTATACTGCGATGTCTCCTGTGTCGCGCAGGGCGAAATTCTACTCGGCGGAGAGCCAGGTTCCGCACAGACCTCGCCCGCAAACGCGCGCCGCTCCCCTCCCAGCGCGCCTCACCGTCGGTGGTACGCCTCTTGCTGCAACATCGCCCGGGAGCCTTGAACGATGGAGAGCAGAGCCAAGGTCGCCGGACACCCGATCCACCCGATGCTGGTGGTCTTCCCGCTCGGGCTGCTCACCTCGGCGGTGGTGTTCGACGTGATCTATCTCGTCAGCGGGAATGCCGCGTTCGCGTTCACGTCGTTCGCCGTGATCACCGTCGGCGTGCTCGGGGGCCTCGTGGCCGGGGTGTTCGGCGTCTTCGACTGGCTGGCGATACCGCACGGCACTCGCGCTCGCGCGGTCGCCACCTGGCACGGGGTCAGCGCGCTCATCGTCCTGGGCCTCTCCGCGCTCAGCTGGGCGCTGCGCTTCGAGTCTGGTGGCCTCCGGCCCGGCGCGGGCGCGATCGCGAGCTCGTTCGGCGGCGCGGCACTACTCCTGCTCACGGGCTGGCTCGGTGGCGAGCTGGTGGATCGCCTCGGCATCGGCGTGGACACCGGCGCGCACCCGAACTCGCCGAGCTCGCTCTCGGGGCACCCGGCGGACGCCGCCCTGCCCGCGGCGCCGCAGGTACCCCCGGAGCGCCAGCCTCAGCTCTGAGGCTAGATGAGGAGATGAGTCATGGATCGCATGTTTGCTAGAGCTCGACACCTCGCCGCGGGGCTGGGCCTCGTGGCGCTGGCCGGCACCGGTCTCGGGATCGGTCTCGCCGGCTGCGCGAGCGGCGGCCAGCAGACGCCGCTCGCCAGCACGCCGCGCGTGCCGGCGGCGACCGGCCAGGTCGACACGAAGGTCACGGACAACGGCAACACCCAGTTCAACATCAAGGTCGAGCACCTGGCTCCACCGGACCGGGTCGCGAACGGGACGAACAGCTACGTCGTCTGGGTCCGGCCTCTGGCGAGCGACCAGCCGCCGCAGAACATGGGCGCGCTCCAGGTCGACCCCGACCGCCTGACCGGCCGCTTTTCGGGGACCACCCCCTATCGCCAGTTCCAGCTCTCCATCACGGCCGAGCAGGACACGACCACCACCAGCCCCTCGCAGAACCAGGTCCTGTCTGCCATGGTCTCCCAGGGCGGCCCGCCGAAGTAGCTGGAATCGTCGGCCTCCATGATTTCCCGGCTTCCCGATCGGCGCCCGACCTGGGCGCCGCTCGGGAGGCCACCAACCTTCGAGCAGACCGTCACCCTCTCGTTGACAGCTCGACCTCCTCGCGTAAGACTTAGTCCGCCAAAAATCAGCCAACTTTGAGCCAGTTGGGTTGGCAAGGGGGGTCGGGCGACCTCTCGGCGGGGGAGGCGTGGGGCGGCCAGCCGCAGGGTCAGGGGTGGCGCCACCGAGAGGCGGAGCAGCACGAGGGCGTTGAAATTGCCCGACAAACTGGGATAGCATAGACGTTCATGATCGCGGGGTGGCGTCCAAGGAGCGCATGATGACCAAGTCTGAGCTGATCGAGAGTGTCGCCGAGAAGCTCAAGCTGCCCAAGGGCAAGGCCGAGCTGATCGTCAACTGCGTGTTCGACTCCATGGAGGCCTCGCTCAAGCGAGGAGAAAGAATCGAGATCCGCGGGTTCGGCAGCTTCGAGATCCGAAGCTACAAGTCCTACGAGGGGCGAAACCCGCGCACGGGGAGCAAGGTCGAGGTGAGGCCCAAGCGGCTCCCCTTCTTCAAGGTCGGCAAGGAGTTGAAGGAGCGCGTCGACGACGGCCGCCGCGACGGAGCGCCTGCGACACCCGCTCCGACGCGCTCGGTCGAGCCGCCGACAGCCACGGCCATGCCCCAGCCTGCTCTCGCCAGCGCCGCGCCGGAGGAGAAGCCCGCGGCCTGAGCCGTCCGCCGATCCGTCCGCCAGCCGGCGCTGCGTGAACGGGCTACTTGAGCGGCTCCACCTCGAAGAAGGCCTTCTCGTCGATGGTGATCTTGCCGGCGGGGATCGGGTCACCGCTGGCGAAGCTGAAGCTCGCCTTCACGAAGAGCTTGAACGGCGTCTGATAGCTCTTCACGAAGCCAGTCAGGGCCGCCTTGCCCGCCTCGGTGACGGTGATCTGCTGCTCGGGCATCGCGCCCTTCTCGATGGGCGGGATGGTAGCGAAGGAGACCACGCCGGACGCCGTGGTGGTGGTGGCCGTGTTCGGGCCCACGAAGAGCTCCAGGGTCGGAGTCTTGAAGGTGAGGGTGTTCTCGATGGTCTTCATCACCAGCTGCTGCACGGAGACCTTGTTGAGCGCGGTG
>JAKLHH010000785.1 GCA_022710245.1 Myxococcota bacterium | reverse complement strand
ATCATCTTCAAGGCGGAGATCACCTCTGCCTCTGACCCCGAGGCGATGCGGCGACAGAAGGTCGCCGAGTACACCGAGAAGTTCACCAATCCGTACATTGCGGCCGCGAACGGGCATGTGGACGCCGTGATCAGCCCGAGCGAGACCCGCGACTACCTGCTGCACGCCCTCGAGCTGGCGGCGCGCAAGCAGGAGTCCAGGCCGGCCAAGAAACACGGCGTCCCTCCGGTGTAGCCATGCAAGATATCGACAAGCCCGTAGGTGGAAACGGAATCAGCCGGAAGCTGCGGACGATCTTCGTCGACGACGCGTGCTACCACACGACGACCACCCGCAAGTTCGAGAGGCGGCGCCCCTACCAGGCCCCCGACGCCGGCAAGGTGCACGCCTACATCCCGGGCCTCATCCTCGACGTGCGCGTGGCCGTCGGGCAGCAGGTCAAGCGGGGCGCGCCGCTCGTCGTCCTCGAGGCGATGAAGATGAAGAACGAGCTCGGCGCCGCCCGCGACGGCCGCGTCAAGGCGGTCCACGTCCAGGTCGGGCAGCAGGTCGTCAAGGACGCGCTGCTGGTCGAGCTCGAGTAGTCGCTCGCGCCGCCCGCCGCGCACCTCGCCCGCCGCTGGCCTCGGCGAGCGCTGGACCGTCGCGCGTCGACGGGCGAGACGGCACCCGTGCGCGGGCTCTCCCTCTACCTCCCTGGCCTCCCCTACCGCCGGCTGGTCTGGCCTGCGCGTGATCGCCTGATCGTCGCCGACGCGGTGGTGGTGCCGGGGCTCGCGCTGAGACGGGACGGTCGCGCCAGGGGGCTCCTGCAGAACCGGGTGGCGATGGCCGCGCTGCTCCTGCGGCGCGGGCTGGCGCCGCGGCTGCTGCTGAGCGGCGGCAAGCCGCGCGCGGGGGTGACCGAGGCCGAGCGGATGGCGGGGCTCGCCGAGCGGCTCGGCGTGCCGCGCGCGCAGCTGCTGCTCGAGCCCGCGGCGACGAGCAGCCGCGAGAACGCGCGCTGCTCGGCACGGCTGCTCGGCGAGGCCGGGCCGGGGAGCGGGCTCCTGGTCAGCGACAGCGTGCACCTCAGCTACGCGCTCCCCGTGTTCATGGACGCGTTCGCGCAAGCGGGGCTGCGCCTCGGCTGGTGCCGGGTCGACTACGGCCTGCTCCGGCGCGAGCGGCTCTTCGCGGGCTTCCTGCGGGCGGTCTGAACGACGCGAGGGTACGGCGGCCGGGCGAAGCCGCCGCGACCAGCACTTGACGCTCCGCGTGCGCGGCGTCGCCTCGCCTGAACTTGACGCTGGAGGGTGATGATGAGCTTCGGTGAGACGCTGGGCAGCGTGGAGGTGCTGGACACCGAGGGGCGACCGCGCCGCCTCGGCGAGCTCTGGCGCGAGCGGACGGTGGTGCTGGTCTTCATCCGTCACTTCGGCTGACTCTTCTGCCGCGAGCAGGTCGCGCAGTTGCGCGACGTGGTCCCCCGGATCCGCGCCCGCGGCGCCGAGCTCGTCGTGGTCGGCAGCGGCAGCCCCGAGCAGGCAGCGGAGTTTCAGCGCGAGCAGCAGCTCGACTTCACCCTCCTCGTCGACCCCGAGCTCAAGGCCTACGCGGCGGCCGGGCTCCGTCGCGGCGTCCGCACCACGCTCAGGCCGGGCGTGCTGCGGAGCTTCCTGCGCGCGCGGCGCGGGGGCTTTCGCCAGGGCAAGACCGAGGGCGATCCCTGGCAGCAGGGGGGCGTCTTCGTGATCACGCCCGACAGCGAGCCGCGCTACGCGTACGTGAGCCAGGAGCCCGGTGATCATCCGCCGCCCGCGGAGTGGCTGGCGGTGCTGCCGCCCGGCTGACCCGAGGGCTGCCCGGCGGTCGAGGCGAGCCGCGCTGGCCTCGACGTGAGCTCGCCCGCCTGACCTCGACAGCGGAGACCGCCTGCGCGGATCAGGGCGCCAGGAAGCGATAGGTGATCTTCGCCGAGCGCTCGTCGAGGTCGAGCAGGACGAAGCCCGGGCGGCCGGCGTGCCGGACCGTGCGGAGCCCGCGGAAGGTGGCCGAGGGCGCGTTCACCAGCGCGAGCCGGCCGCGCACCTCGCGGCCGCCGTCGAGCTCCCGGTAGGGCCAGCGCTCGAAGTGACCCCCGCCCGCCTCGCGCCACTCGAAGACATCGCACCAGTGCGTGTGGCCGCTGAGGTGGAGCACGCGCAGGCCGCGGGTCGCGGCGGCGCGGAGCCGCTCCTCGAGCGCGGACGCGCCGTGGACCATGTGCCCGCAGCAGCGGTCGAGCGCGCTCGCTCCGTTGCCGCTCGAGCTGAGGACCGTATGCGTCGGGGCGTGGCTGAAGAGGACCGCGCCGCGCAGCCCCGTGCGCCCGGTCTCATCGAGCACGTCGCCGATCCCCGCGAGGGCCTCCTCGTCGAGGCCGCGCGTCAGCACGCGCGGCGTGAAGAGCGAGGGGCCGCTGTCGAAGCCGTAGAAGGTCCAGCCGCCGAGGGTGAAGCGCAGCGTGCGGTGCGGGTGGAAGGCGCGCGCGAAGTGAAAGTAGCCGTCGTCGACGCCTCCCGCGGAGCGAGCGCCGGGAAAGTGTCCGTAGTCGTGGTTGCCGATGATGACGACCGCCGGCACCTCGAGCTGGCCGAGCAGCCCGGCCGCGCGCTCCGCGAGGGCCGGGTCGCGCCCCTGCTCGACCAGGTCGCCCGTCACCAGCACCAGGTCGGGCCCCAGGCCGTTGACCTCGCCGATGGCTCGCACCAGCTGGCGCTCTACCTCGGCCTTGCGCAGGCCCTTGCCGAGGTGGAGGTCGCTGAGCTGCACGACGCGGAGCGGGCGCGGCCGCGCCGGGTCACCCTCGAAGATCCAGACGGCGCGGGGCGCGCGCTGCGGCGGCCCGCCGTCGGCGGCCAGCACCAGGTCCCAGGAGCGCTCGTTCGCCGGGAGCCCGCGCGGCGTGGCGCCGAGGCTCCGCCAGGCGAGGTCGCGCCCGGCGGCGAGGCGCCCGCGCTCGACGAGCTCCAGCGGCACGCAGCCGTCCTGCCCGCCGGCACCGCCGAGGCAGCGCGCCGCCTGCCCGGCCGGCAGGTCGTGGCGCACCAGCGCCGCCCGCACCGTGGCCCGCTCGCCCCGCTCGGCGAGCTCGATCAGGAAAGGCCGCCCGCGCTCGACCAGCGCCGGCGCGCCGAGCCGCGGCGCCAGCAGGCCCGCCCGCGTACCGCCGGGGAAGACGTCCGACCAGCGGCCCTGCAGGTCGGACAGCACGCGGTCCGGGCCGATCGAGAGGGGCCGCGCGTGCTGGCAGGCCGCGGAGAGGAGGAGCAGCGGGAGGGCGCGTCGGAGGGGCACGGCTGAGATGATAGCGGATGGCGCCGGCGACGGTAGGACCGGGATCACGGGCGCGGCATGACGCGGATCACGTCGCCCTCGCGGAGGCGGCGAGAGCTCAGCGCTCCCCGTCGAGGCGCAGCGACCCGACCAGCGCGCGGAGCTGGGCGCGGAGCTCGACCTCCGCCGCCGAGGCGCCGGCGAGCTCGCGGCCGAGCCGATCGGTGAGCTCGAGGGTGCTCTTCATGCGCGCGAGGAGGCGCGCCCTGAGCGCCGCGTCGCCGCCCGCGCGCGAGAGCGCGACCAGGCTGCGCCGGAGCTCGGCGTTTCCGTCGGAGGCGTCGCCGAGGCGGGCGCGGAGGTCGCTCGCCTTCTGCTCCTCGGCCGCCAGCTTGCGGCGGAGCAGGGCGAGCTGCTTCAGCTGGCCGCTCGCCTCGCCGGGGAGCGCGCTGCCGGAGAGGTAGAGGTCGAGGCGGGTCGCGTCCTCGAGGAGGCGCACGCTCCGCCGGAGCGGCCGCGCCTCGCGCACCGCGAGCACGCTCGTGCGCCCGGCGGCGAGCGGGAGCGGGAGCAGGTAGGCGTCGGCGAGGAGCTCGCTCCCGGGCGGCAGCTCGGCGACGCGGTAGCCGGCGTGGCGCGGGTGCTTGAGGAAGAGCCGCGCGGGCGAGCCCTGGCCGCTGCGGATCCGGTAGCGGGTGACCAGCGCGTCCTCGTCCTCGACGGTGGCGACCCCGTCCACGACCGAGACCAGGCGGCGCGGCTCGCTCGCGCTGCGCCGCTCCACCTCCACCGCGGTGCCGCGCTCGAGCGCGAAGGGGATGAACGCGCTCTCGCCGGGGCCCAGGCGCTGGAGGAGGCCCTCGCCGGCGAAGCTGCCGCGGGAGAAGATCGCGACCGGCCCGGCGACGAGGCCGTGGCCGCTCTCGTTCTTCAGGCGCGCGGCGCGGAACGGGTGCTGGTCGCTGCCGGCGACGCCGGCCTCGGGCCGGTAGAGGAGGATCTCCTCGCTGCCCATCGCCTGGTTGACGATGGAGACGAGCGCCGAGGACGCGCGCGGCACGCTGACGCGGCCGGGGAGCTCGTAGCGGACGGCAGCGGCGCCTGCGGCCGCGGGCGCCTTCACCGCGGAGGCGCTCGCCGCGCCGGGGCGGGCGCGCGAGCCAGCGCGCGACGACGGCTCCTCGCGGTCGCTGCGGGCGGCGATGACGAACTCCACGCGGCGGTTCTTCGCGCGGGCCTCCTCGGTGGGCCGCGGGTCGACGGGCAGGGAGGGGCCGTGCACGACCACGCGGAGCCGCCTCGCGTCCACCCCGAGCCGGGTCAGCTGCGTGCGCACCGCGGCCGCGCGGCGGGC
>JAKLHH010000784.1 GCA_022710245.1 Myxococcota bacterium | reverse complement strand
CGGCCGCCCGGGTGATGTTGCCGTTCGCCTCGCGCAGCGCCGCGGTGATGCACTCGACCTCGACGTGCTTCTTGTAGTCCTTCAGGCTCCAGCCGAGCGAGCGCACCTGGCCGTAGACGTCGGCCGGTCCGCTCGGGCGCGACGGCGCCGCCGCCTCGGCCGGCTGCGTCGGGCCAGGCTCCGCGACGGCCTGCAGCTCGGGGTAGTCGCGGAGGTCGGAGACCTCGAGGACGTCCGAGTCGGCGAAGAGCGACACCGAGCGCAGCACGTTCTCCAGCTCGCGCACGTTGCCCGGCCACGCGTACCGGCGGAGCACGGCCGCGGCCGCCGGGGAGAGGCGCTTGGGGATGCTGTCCCGCTCGCGCCCGATCCGCTCGAGCAGGTAGTCGGTGAGCAGCGGGAGGTCGTCGGTGCGCTCGCGCAGGGGCGGGACCTCGAGGCGGACGCCGTTGAGCCGGTAGTAGAGGTCCTCGCGGAACTCGCCGCGGGCCACCATCGCCTCCAGGTCACGGTTGGTCGCGCAGATGATGCGCACGTCGACGCGGATCGGGGACGACCCGCCGACGCGCTCGAACTCGCGCTCCTGCAGGACGCGCAGCAGCGCGACCTGGGTCTTCGGGGAGACGTCGCCGATCTCGTCGAGGAAGATGGTGCCGCCGTCGGCGAGCTCGAAGCGGCCCTTGCGGCGCTGCATGGCCCCGGTGAAGGCGCCGCGCTCGTGGCCGAAGAGCTCGGAGAGGAGCAGGCTCTCGACCAGCGCGCCGCAGTTCACCTTCACCAGAGGCTTCGAGGCGCGCTTGCTGCGGCGGTGGATCGCCTCGGCGACCAGCTCCTTGCCGGTCCCGCTCTCACCGCGGATCAGCACGGTCGCGTCGGACTGAGCGACCTTCTCGACGTGCTCGTAGACCTGGAGCATGCGCGGGTGGCTGCCCACCAGCCCGCCGTAGCGACGGGCGCGCCGGGTCTGAGGCGCTGCGACCTCCTGGACGACCGCGCGGGCCACCGTGGCCACCTCGCCGCCGAGCCAGTCGCGCTGCGCCTGCCGGAGCGCCATGCGGGCGGGCTGGTCGACGAGCAGCGACCAGAACTCCTGCGGCACGCGCTGGCGCACGCGCTCCTCGTTGAGCGTCGCCTCGGCGGTGAGGCGGCGCGCGTCGGAGTGACGCCCCTGGGCGCGCGCCACGCCGGCCAGCGCGAGCTGCACCTGCCAGAGGTGCTCCTCGTCGCCGAGCGTGTCGGCGAGCTCGAGCGCGGCGATCAGGTGCGCCTCCGCGGGGCCGTGGCCGCCGAGGGCGAGCTCGGCGTTGCCGCGGATGAGCAGCGCGCGCACGGCGAGCTGCGTCTCCGGTGGAGCCGCCGCCTCGTCGAGGGCGCTCAGCGCCTGGGCGGGGTCCTCGCGGTCCAGCGCGAGCGCGGCCAGATCGAGGAGCGCCCGGGTCTCGCGCTCCCACTGCTTCGCGGTCGCGGCCAGCTCGCGGGCCTGGTGCAGCCGCTCGCCGGCCTCCTGCAGCCTGCGCTCGCGGTGCGCGAGGCGGCCCTGCAGCAGGCGAGAGTTGATCTCGACGGCCGCGGGGCGGTCAGCGTCGGTGAGCTTCTCGGCCAGCGCGAGCATGGCACGGGCGCGAGGCACGTCGCCGAGGGAGAGGTAGAGGTTGCCGAGGTCGAGGCCGACCCAGGCGAGGAACACGCGATGTCCCACCTTCTTGAAGAGGTTGACCGCCTCCTGGTAGTGGAGGAGGGCCTGCCTGAAGTCACCGCGGCGCTCGTGGAGCACGCCGAGGTGCTGCACGCAGATCGCCTGCAGGCGAAGATCTCCGGACGCCAGCGCGAGGTCGCGCGCGTGGCCGTACGAGTCCTCCGCCCCGGGGAAGTCGCCCCGACGCAGGCTCACCACGCCGAGCTGCGTGTGCGCGCGTGCCTCGTCGCCCGCGAGGTTCAAGGCCTGCGCGAGGCTGAGGTTGCGCCCGAGGAGCTGCCGCGCGGCGTCCAGCTCCTCGCGCTCGAGGTGGATGTTGGCCAGGGTGTTCTGGATGGCGATGGCGGTCGCCTGCAGCTCCGAGCCCTGACCGGCGGCCGAGCAGAGCAGGAGCCCGCGCGCCGCCGACGCCAGCGCCGCCTCGGGCTCTCCGGCGAGGTGCTGGGCCTCGGCCACCTCGGCGAGGATGCAGGCCGCGAGCCCGAAGGAGCGGGTGGCGCCGGCCTCGTCCTCCTCCAGCGACCGGAGCGTCGCCCGCGCGCCGCCCAGGTCTCCGCGGAGGCGCTGCAGCCGCGCGACGCGCAGCGTGGCCTCGGCGTCGCCGCCAGAGGCCGCGCGCAGCTGCTCGGCGAACCGCAGCGCGCGGTCGAGCTGGCCGGTGGTCTCGCAGATGCGACAGAGCTTCTCCATCAGCTCGGCCTGCACCGCTGAAGCCTGACACAGCTCGAGCGCCCGCTCGTAGAGCTCGGCGGCGCGCTCGAAGCAGTAGGAGATCTCGAGTCGCTGGCCGGCCGCCAGCGCGACGCGCACGGCGCGACCGCTGGCGTCGTCCTCGGCAGCGCCGGCGAGGAGGAGGTGCTCGGCGCAGGCCTCCAGCTCCAGCTCGCCCTGCGCCTCGAGGAAGACGCCGATCGTCGCGTGGAGCTCCCGGCGGCGCTCATCAGCGATCCCGGCGTAGACGGCGTGCTGATCACCGACGCGCGCGAAGCCGAGCCTGAGCTCCCCGTCGACGACGCTCTTCTCGATCAGGTGCTGCTCGGCGAGCGAGGCGATGCTGTGCGCGAGGCGCTCGTGGGGCAGGGCGCTGAGGAGCCGCAGCGTCTCCGGTCCCATCGGGCGGCCGAAGACCGCGAGGACCTCGAGGACGCGGCGCTCCGAGGGCGCCGCGGTGGTGGCGGGGCTGTTGCCCGCCGGCGTGAGCGGATGGCTGAGCACGGACTCGAGCAGCTGCGGCACGCCGCCGGTGCGCTTCAGCACCCGCATCACCACCTCGTCGGAGGAGAGGAAGGCGCGGACGCCGGCAGCGTCGAGACCGGTGAGCTGGAGGCGGACCAGGTTGATGCTGTCTCGCCAGGCGGGGTCGGGGAGGGCCAGCGCGGCCTCCGAGGCCGTGGCGAGGATGAGCCCGCGGAACGCGGTGTGCGGGAGCTCGGGGCGCGAGGTCAGGACCCGGCCGAGGTAACGGATGACCTCGAGGGTCCCGCGGTCGGCGAGGTCGAGGTCGTGGATGACCAGCGCGGCCGGGCGAATGGCGGCGACGGCGGCGAGCAGCGCGGCGACCCGGTCGAAGAAGCCAGTGCGACGAGCGAGCGGGTCGGCGGGCCCGCCGCTCGCGGCGCGGCCGGCCACCACGTCGAGCAGCTCTCCGGCGTCCCCGGCGAGGGTCTCGGCCTCGCCCTCCTGCCGGAGCTGCTCCATGGCGCCGCGGATCACGTCCACCAGGGGGCGATAGGACGACTGGCCGCGACGGCAGCGCGCCTCGAGGATGAGCGCGCCCGCATCACGGAGCCGCCGCTGCGCGTCCCCGAGGAACGTGGACTTGCCGATGCCCGAGTCTCCGCTGACGAGCACGAAGGCGCCGGAGCCGCCGCAGGCTTGCTCGAAGCAGGCCAGCAGCTCGCTCAGCTCCCTCTCTCGACCGAAGCACTTGCCTCGAGGCGTCGGCTGCTGAGGGTTCTGTGCCGCTACTGCTGTGATGTTCCGCATGCGGGCGCAAGTGTCAGCAAGAAGCAAGCCACGAGAACACGAGGCCTTTTGCCCACTCAGCCGTGAAATTGAAGGCGTTTTCCAAGCCGCCTGCGGGCCTCCGGGGCATCGGTGTCCTGAGTTAGTTAATTTCTTAACGGCGGGCGCTCCGCCCTGTGTGCGACGGGAATGTTAATGTTCCGAACAGTTAGCGTCTAACGGTTGGTGCGAGGCCTCTGTCAGGACGCCGACGATCCCTTGAACTCATTACCGAAATCAGTTAACGCTGGGAACCCGGGCGCTCCTGTCGCACCTGTGCGGGTCTGTCACAGATGGAGCGCTCGCGGAAGATGGAGATCATAAGGATGGGAGCGCCGCTCCGGATCGCGATCACCACGCTGGGTTGCAAGGTCAATCGGGCCGACGCCGACGCCTTGCTGGCGGCGCTCGGGGACCAGGTGGCCCTGGTGCCGTTCGAGAGCGAGGCGGAGCTCACCATCGTCAACACCTGCACGGTGACCGCCACGGCGGACCGGCAGTCCCGTCAGCTCGTCTACCGCGCCCGGCGTCGCAACCCGCACGGCAAGGTGGTGCTGACCGGCTGCTTCGCCCGGGTGGATCCCGGGGGCGCCTCGCGGATCCCGGGCGTCGACCGCGTCTTCCGCCTCGATGAGCAACCCGCGCTGGTCGAGTATGCCCGCGGGCTGTGTGCCGTTGCAGCCGGCGCTGGCGCCGAGTCCCAGGCTCCCGCCGAGGATCGCGCTCGGCCGTACCTCAAGGTGCAGGACGGCTGCAACGCGGCCTGCTCCTACTGCATCGTCCCCCGGGCGCGCGGGCCGAGCCGCAGCGTACCCGCTGCCGAGGTGCAGGCGGCGCTCGGAGCGCTCGCGGCGCGGGGCGCCGGTGAGGTGGTGCTGAGCGGGATCCACCTCGGGCTCTACGGTCGCGACCTGGCGCCGCCCACGGACCTGGCCGCGCTCGTCGAGAGCTGCC
>JAKLHH010000783.1 GCA_022710245.1 Myxococcota bacterium | reverse complement strand
CGGCTCTCGCCGCGCGAGACGTTCTCCACGATGTTGCAGGTCATCGCGGTTCCGGATGCGCCGGAGGTCGAGCTCGTCGTCGGGGCTCTGGACGCGACGCTGCTGATGGAGCTTCGCGAGCTGGCGAGGGCGGTCGGGCTGGCGCCGGCGGGCTGAGCGCGACTCGCCGGCGGGAGCTCCTCCTCGAGCTCGCGGCTGATGCCCCGGGGCCCGGGGCCAACTTCTCTGGTAGACTCGATCCATGCGCAGACACCTGCTGGTGCTCCTCGCCGCCTGCGGCGGCCTCGCCGCCTGCGATCGCATGCTCCCCTTCAGACCCGAGGCCTCGACGAGCGACCTGCGCCGCGACCTCGACACCGGCTCCGACGGGACGCGGCTCGACGAGCAGCGAAGGGACGCACCGCGTGCGGACCTGCCGCCGCCCGCGGACCTGCCACCGCCCGCGGACCTGCCACCGCCCGCGGACCTGCCACCGCCCGACCTCGGCTGCAAGCTGACCGAGATCACGTCCGAGGCTGACGCCGGGCTGGCCCCGGGCGCCGCGTGGACGATCAACTACGGCGCCGCCCCCACGCTGAACATCGGCGTCGGGATCGGCTCGGTCGGCATCTTCCGCTTCAACCTCGGCGGCCTCCAGGTGGCGAAGATCAAGGGCCTCGAGCTGGCGCTCGCCTACACCCCGAAGGACGAGGCCTGCGCCCCGAGCTGCGGCTCCTGCGACGGCATCGACAAGGCGGGCACGCTGGCGCTCGCCTTCATGCGGAGCGACTGGCCCGAGCCCTACGTGACCTGGGGCTACCGCGCGTACAAGGCCCCCTCCGGCGATGAGAGCTGGAACCAGCAGGGGGCGCAGGGCCTCGGCGGCGACCGCAGCGCGCCGGTCGCCACCGTCGCCCACGCGGCGAAGCAGCCAGTGCTCTTCAGCAGCGCGGCCAACAAGGACCTGGTGGGGCCGCAGCTCGCCGCCTGGGCGGTGAGCGGCAAGGTGAGCTTCCAGGTGATCCCCTCGAACGGCGCGGTCTTCATGGCGGCGACCAGGGAGCAGCCGGGCCTGGGGTGCATGCCCCCCGGCTACAAGAAGCCCACCCTGCGAGTGATCACCTGTCCGTGAGGCCCTCGCGCGAGCCTCAGGTGTCGCGGTCGAGATCGGGCTGCGCCATCAGCGGACCGAGGACGAGGCCGGCGTTGGTCCCGAACGGGCCGGGCGACTCGGCTCGCCACTGCTCGTTGCCGCGGGCGTCCCGGCCCACCACGTTGCGCTGAGTGCGCTCGAAGAGCCCGCCGCGCACCTCTACCTGCTGCACCGACCAGGCGACGGTCCGATCCGCTCCGATACAGGCGAGCCCCTCGCGGCCGGCGAGGTAGAGCCACGGGTCGGCGAGGAGGCCCGCCGTGACCTCGAAGTCGACCCGGAGCTCACGCTCGGGCTCGCCCGTCGCCTGCTCGAGCACGTGCACCTTCTTCTCGCCCTCGCAGGCGACGAAGAACGCGCCGGCGAACGGGAAGACGCGCAGCGGCGAGCGCTCGGTCTGGCGGTCCCAGATCCGCCCGCCGGTCAGCGGGTCGAGCGCGAGCAGGTGCCGGTAGCCGATCCAGAGCAGCGGCGTGGCGGCGGGCGACTCACGGAAGATCATGCGCGTCCTCCTCGAGCTCGTCCTGCTGACGACAGGTGAATCGAACGTCCAGAGTCGGGCGACGTCAAGTGACTTCGCAGGCTGGGAGGGTCTACGCGGAAGCGAGAAAGCTGGGCCTCAGGTAGGGATCGGGTGCAATCCCACCCTCGGGTGGGCATCTCACGCGGGCGTGCCGGGCGCGCCCGCGCAAGTGCCCGCGTCGGCGAGCCCCAGCTCCGGGCTCGAACTTGCATGCTCTCGTTGCTCCGGTGCCACCACGAGCGCGATGGTGCGGCCTGCGGCGGGCTGACCGCGGCGGGACCTCACCTGCGGGAGTACAAGAATGAAGATCACGATTCGAGCTCACAACGTCGAGGTGACCGCGGCCCTGCGCGATCACGTGGAGCGCCGGCTCGGCTTCGCGCTGGGTCGGTTCGGAGCCCAGGTGGAGCGGGCGCTGGTCCGCTTCTCCGAGACCACCGGGGGGCGCGGCGGCCTCGACCGGCGGTGCCAGATCGAGGTGGGGTTGCAGCCGCGCGTGAGGGTCGAGGACACGCAGGCTGACACCTTCGCCGCCGTGGATGGCGCGGCCCACCGCGCCGCGCGCGCCGTCAGCCACGCCCTCGAGCGGAGCCGCGACTGGGAGCTCGCCACGAGCACCTGGCGGACGAGCAGCTGAGCTCGCTCAGGAGCCCTCGGTGAGCGAGCCCAGCGTGAGCGAGCCCAGCGTGAGCGAGCCCAGCGTGAGCAAGCCCAGCGTGGTCCCGCCGCAGCCAGCCAGCCCGCGGCGCCGCGACTTCCACGCGGTGCCGCCGGCGGCGGCTGCCTCCTGCTGGGGGTCGTCGCTCGAGCGGGGACTCTCCCGCGAGGCGGCCGCGGAGCGACTGGCCCGGCTGGGGCCGAACCGGCTCGCCGAACCGCCCGCGCCGTCCCTCCTGCGGCGCCTCCTGGCCCAGCTCTCGGACTTCACGGTCCTCGCCCTCCTCGCCGCCGCGGCGATCGCCGCCGCCATCTCGATCTTCGCGCCCGCCCCGGGGCACGCGACCTTCCTCCTCCGCTTCGGCGACTCCCTCGCCATCCTGCTCATCGTGGTCCTCAACGCCATCCTCGGTCTGGTCCAGGAGCGGCGCGCCGAGCGCGGGCTCGCGGCGCTGCGCGACCTGACCTCGCCGGTCGCTCGCGTCGTGCGCGACGGAGAGACCCTCGAGGTCCCGGCGCAGGCCCTGACCCCGGGCGACCTCCTGCTCCTCGAGGAGGGGGACAAGATCCCCGCCGACGTCCGCCTGATCACCGCGGCCGACCTGGAGATCGAGGAGGCGACCCTCACCGGCGAGTCCTCGCCGGTGACCAAGGACGCCGCGGCCGAGCTGGAGCCCGCCGCCGAGCTCGCCGACCGGGTCACCATGGCCTTCATGGGGACGCGGGTGACGCGCGGCCACGCCCGCGGGATCGTGGTCGGCACCGGCATGCACACGGAGCTCGGCTCCATCGCCGGGATGCTCGCCATCGTGAGCGAGGAGCAGACGCCGCTGCAGCTCCAGCTCGCGCGCTTCGGCAAGGAGATCGTCCTCGGCTGCCTCGCCGTCTCCGCCGTCGTCTTCCTCGCCGGCTGGCTCGCGGCCGGCCAGCACCCGCGCGACATGTTCCTGGTCGCCGTCTCCCTCGCGGTGGCCGCCATCCCCGAGGGCCTGCCCGCCATCACCACCATCGTCCTCGCCCTCGGGGCGCAGCGCATGGCCCGGCGCCACGCGCTCGTGCGCAAGCTCCCGGCCGTGGAGACGCTCGGCTGCGCGCAGGTGATCTGCACCGACAAGACCGGCACCCTGACCGAGAACTCGATGACGGTCCGCCGCCTCTGGGTCGGCGGCGCGACCTACGAGGTCGGCGGCGAGAGCCGCGACGCCGCGGGCGCGATCACCCCGGTCGGCGGAGGCGACGCGGGCGGCGGCGACGACGGCGTTGACCTCGCGCTGCTGGTCCACGCCGCCAGCCACGCGGGCGGTGCCCAGGCGACGCCGCGGACCGAGGAGCCGGGCACGCTGCAGGCGAGCGGCGACCCCACCGACGCGGCCCTGCTCGTGCTCGGCTGGAAGGGGACGGGCCGCGGCCACCAGCCGGTCGTCGAGGCGGAGCTCGCGTTCTCCTCGGCGCGGCGCCTGGCGACGCTGATCGTCACCGAGGATGGCCGGACCGTCGCCTACTCGCACGGCGCGCCCGAGGTCGTCCTCGCGCGGGCGACCCACCTCGAGGAGCGCGGCGCCTCCCGCCCGCTCACCGAGGAGGATCGCCAGCGCGTCACCGCCGCGGCCGCGGCCTGGGGCAAGGAGGCGATGCGGGTCCTCGCCCTCGCGGTGCGCCGCGCGCCGCCCGCCGACGGCGAGCTCGCGGGCTGGGAGCAGGAGCTCTCGCTGATCGGGCTGGTCGGCATCGTCGACCCACCGCGCCCCGCGGTGAAGGCCGCCATCGCCGAGGCACAGCGCGCGGGCATCCGCAGCGTCATGATCACCGGCGATCACCCGGCGACGGCGCGCGCGGTGGCCCGCGAGGTCGGTCTCTGGACCGACGGGGACGTGGCGGTCACCGGCGCCGAGCTCGACGGCCTCGACCAGCCGCACCTCGAGGCCATGATCCCGCGCGTGCGCGTGGTCGCCCGCGCCACCGCCGCCCACAAGCTCCGCGTCGTCGAGGCGCTCAAGACGCGCGGGGTCATCTGCGCGATGACCGGCGACGGCGTCAACGACGCCCCCGCCGTCAAGGCGGCGCACATCGGGATCGCCATGGGCCGCACCGGCACCGAGGTGACCAAGGACGCGGCGGACCTGGTCCTCGCCGACGACAACTACGCGACCATCATCGCCGCCGTCGAGGAGGGTCGCGCGATCAACGCCAACATCCGCAAGTTCATCTACTTCCTCCTCTCCTCGAACGCGGGCATCGTGCTCCTGGTGCTGGCGGCCTCGCTCCTCGGCTGGAGCGCGCCGCTGGCGCCGATCCAGATCCTCTGGATCAACCTGATCACCAACGGCCTGCCCGCGCTGGCCCT
>JAKLHH010000782.1 GCA_022710245.1 Myxococcota bacterium | reverse complement strand
AACTGGGGCTCGCCCTCGACGGCGAGCCGCTTCTACTGGGTGGTCTCCGCCAGGGCCTTCCAGCAGGCGGTCGGACGCGCCGCCCGCGCCAGCCTCGCGGACCGCCTCGGCGGCGCCGGCTTCGCTGTCCTCGGTGGGCTCGGCCCGGCCGCGGCGCTGCTCTCGCTGGGGGGCCTCTACCTCCTCTGGCGCCGGCGCGAGACCCGACGCGCCGCCTGGCTGCTCAGCGGCGTCGCGGCGACGAACCTCCTCTCGCCGATCCTGGTCGGCTTCGATCCCTTCAACCCCGACGCCCACGGCTACCTGGCGGTGGCCGTGGTCTTCCTCGCCCCCGGCCTCGCCGTGCTGGTCGCCGTCTGCGTCGACCTGCTCCGCCAGCTGCGCCGCGTCCGCTGGCTGGCGCCCGCCGTCGGCCTCGCCGCCCTCGCGCTCCCCCTCGGGCAGGGGCTCGCGCACCGCCACGACTGCGACCTCCACCGCCACTGGGCCGCCGACGAGACCGCGCGCGCGACGCTGGCCCAGCCGCCAGGCGCGCTCGTCGTGACCTCCTTCTTCGAGACGATCTTCAACGCCTGGTCGCTGAGGGTGACCGCGGACCTGCGCCCCGACCTCGCGCTGCTGCACCGCCACTTCCTCGAGCAGCCCGGCTACCTCGAGGAGCTCGCGCTGGTCGACCCGGCGCTGGCCGCCACCGCGGCGGGCTGGCGCGACGGGCGCGGCCCGCTCGCGCCCGACCTCGAGCGGCTCGCCGCGGCGCGGCCCGTCGCGCTCGAGCTCGACGAGGACCTGCCGCGGGCGCTCTGGGCCCGGCTCGGCCCGGCCGGGCTGCTCGCCCGCTGGGGCGGCGCGCGGGACGCGCCTGCGCTTGCCCGCCACCGGGCGGCCACCCTGCGCTGGCTCGCCGCCGTCGACGCCGAGCGCGGGCTCGAGAACGAGACCCGGCGCGCCCTCGTCTGGACGCACTACCAGCTCGCGCGCTTCGGCTGCGCCGAGGGCCTGGCGCCCGTCGCGCGGCTGCACCTCGCGCGCGCTGCGGCGCTCGCCCCCGAGGACCAGCGCCTGCGAGCGATGGCGCGGAGCTGCCTGCACGCGCGCTAGACGCACATGCCGACCAGTTAACCCCTCGGGCACTCGAGGCTGGCGGTGTCCTCGGCCCACTCGGCCCACGGGCGTGATCGGGAAGGCGCCGGGCGCGAGTCGCGCTCGGGGCCGATTCGTCATGCGCAAGGTTGGCAGTGGGACCGGAGACCCACCCCCGAACCTTGCGCGAATTCGCGCAAGCTTGTTGGGGGGACCCCAGATCTGCCCTCTGTCATTGCGCGAATTCGCGCAAGGTTGGCGGTGGGACCGGAGACCCGCCCCCTGACCTTGCCCTCGAGGGCAAGATGGCGGGCCGGGAGGATCGGCCCCCCCTTACCTCGCTCGCCGAGGGCAAAGATGCTCCCGAGGGTTGCCGATTCGTCGAGCGTTCGTCGTCGGTGGTGGAGCAGGCTTCTGGCGCTCGACGAGGGTCCATGGGCCGAGTCGGCCTCGGCGAGGCCACCGCCGACAGTCGCGCGGGTTGGGCGCCGAGCGAGCCTTTTGGCTCGCTGACTAACGGCATTGACCCTAGGCGTCGATCGCGTCGACCTTCAGCCGCTCGAGCGAGGCGGGCCGACCTCGCCCGCGGGCGCAAGCCTCGGAGGCGAGCACGATGTGACCTGTCGATCGACCAGGGCGAGCAACGAAGGACGAGCACGACGTAACCCTCCATCGCGATCGACCAGGGCCAGCACGGAGGCCGAGCGCGAGGTGACCTATCGATCGACCAGGGCGAGCACGGAGGCCGAGCGCGAGGTGACCTAGCCGAGCGCGAGGTGACCTATCGATCGACCAGGGCGAGCACGGAGGCCGCGCACGATGTAACCTATCGATCGCCCCCGCGGAGTGGTACTCTTCCGCGACTCCTTCGAGGTGCGTGATGAGCTGGCGTTCAAACATCAGGGACGAGATCCGCTCGATGGCACCGGCCCAGCCTCGGGCCGCCGGGGCGGTCTGGCTCGACGCGAACGAGAGCCCCTTCGGCCTCTCGCCCGAGGACTCGGCCGCGCTCGCCCAGCACCTCGCCGGCGTCAACCTCAACCGCTATCCCGAGAGCAGCGCCGAGCCCCTGCGCAAGCTCCTGGCCGGGCGCCTCGGGGTCGACGCCGAGGCGATCCTCGTCGGCGGCGGCACCCAGGACCTGGTGCGGCTCCTCTGCTCCACCTTCAGCAAGCTGAAGCAGCGCGAGAGCCGGCCGCGCGTCGGCTACCCCCTGCCGAGCCCCTCGCACTACAAGCTCGCGGTGATCAGCCAGGGCGCGCGCCCCCTCGAGATGCCGCTCCGCGAGGACTTCGGCCTCGACCTGGTGGCGATGGAGCGCCAGATCACCGGCGGCCATCCGAACCTCCTCCTCTTCTGCCGCCCCAACGACCCGACCGGCAACGTCTGGAGCCGCGAGGAGATGGTGAAGGTGATCGAGGAGCACCCCGAGATCGTGGTGGCCGTCGACGAGACCTACTTCGACTTCTGCCAGGAGACGCTCCTCGATCTGGTCGGCCGCTACCCGCACGTGGTGATCCTGCGCAGCCTCTCCAAGGTCGGCCTGGCCGGCCTGCGCGTGGGCTACCTGGTCGGCCACCCGGAGCTGGTGCAGGAGGTGCACAAGGTGCGCCCCGCGCACAGCATCAGCACGCTGACGCTGGAGGCCACGCTCTGGCTGCTCGAGCACTACCAGGCGAAGCTCGAGGAGCACGCCCGCCAGACCCTGGCGGAGCGCGACCGGCTCGCGACGGCGCTGCAGGGGATCGAGGGCGTCCGCGTCTCCCCGTCCCTCGGCAACTTCCTGCTGCTGCAGGTGGCCGACGCCGCCGGGGTCGCCCGGGCGCTGCTCAGGCGCGGGGTCTCGGTGGTGGAGGTCGGCGAGGGGCTCCCGAACGGGCTCCGCGTCAGCATCGGCGCCGTGGCGGACAACGCCCGCCTGGTCCAGATGCTGCCCGAGGCGGTCGCCAGCCCCGAGCCGGCCCCGCCCGCCTCCCGCCACAAGCAGGCCGAGGTGGTCGCCGACGAGGAGGCCTCCCGCCAGCCCGCCTCCGGCCTGCCCAAGTTCCTCTAGAGCCAATGCCAGTCAGTTAACCCCTCGGGCGCTCGAGGCTGGCGGTGTCCTCGGCCCACTCGGCCCACCTGGTGAGCGATCGGTAAGAAGAGGTCGGCCAGCCACCCGCTGAGCTCGCCCTCCTCGAGACAGATGTGCCTCCTGCCCATGATGGAGAGCACTGCCTGGCGCAGCGCCGTGCCCTGAGTTTCGACGTGCTCCGTCTTCAGCCGTTTGCCCGATGGGCCGACGACGACAAGGGTGCAGTTTTGCGAATGAGCATCTACTCCGATATAACGATCCATGGACGTCCTCCTTGGTTTGCCTCGGTTGCGGACACTTCCAAGGTAACATCACGGGAGGACGTCCTCTCTCCTGCCTCGCACCGTCGACGGAGGTCGGCCGGCTCAACCGGAAGCGGGGATGAGCGACCCCCCTCAGAGGGGTCGCCCCCGCTGAAGGTCCGTGTCCCTGCTGAAGCGAGCGGCGGCCGACCGGAGCCATGGCAGTGCCTCTCCTCGCAGCGCATCCGTCAGCGCTCGCAGCACCCGCCACGAACGCTTCCCCAACATGATGTCTGAACGGGAAGGCGCCGGGCGCGAGTCGCACTGGGGGCCGATTCGTCGAGCGTTCGTCGTCGGTGGTGGAGCAGGCTCTTCTGGCGCTCGACGAGGGTCCGCGGGCCGAGTCGGCCTCGGCTCTCGGGATGGAGGCCACCGCCGACAGTCGCGCGGGCGGGGCCAAGCGAGCGTGTTGGCTCGCTAACTGACTGGCGTTGCCTCTAGCCCCCCCGGTCAGCAATTGAGGCGGCGTGTGCGGGCTGTGCGGTGGCAGGACGCAGGTGCGGTTGCCCCCCCAAAATGACCGGGATCCTCTGCTCAGCCGGCCGCCTTCTGACCAGCGACGGAGTAGCAGGATGACTCCGGACTGTGTTAGGGTTCGGCCGTCAACATGATCGCGGCAGCTTCGCGCGGCGCAGTGCGCGCTCGCGCGAGGCCGCTCCTGCTGGGCTCCGCCGGTCCGGCCGGCACCCGCAATCGAAGCGGCGCCGCACAGCGCAGAGGGCGACCACGCAAGTGGCCGCGGCAAAACCGCTCGAAGACACCCGCGAGGGACCACCATGATCAACTGCCCCAAGTGCCAAGTTCCAAACCCGGACAGCGCGACCGTCTGCGCCGCCTGCGGCACCACGCTCGTCGGCCAGCAGTTCGCCCAGGCGCTCGACCAGGCGATGGGAGCACCACCCCAGGGGCAGCAGCCCCAGATGCCCGGCGCGCAGCCCGGCGCGCAGTTCCCCGCCGCGCCGATGATGCCGCCGCAGATGGGCCAGGCGCAGCCCCAGTTCGACCTGCCGCCGGGGTTCGACGGCTCGCAGGCGGTGCCGGGGATGGACCCCGGCATGGCGCAGGCCGAGATCAACCGCTTCATGGCCGCGCAGAAGGCGAAGAAGCGCACCAAGACCATCATCTACCTGCTCATCTTCGCGGTCATCGCCGGCGTGGCGGCCTTCTTCATCATCCAGAGCTCGCGCAAGAAGGCGCGCA
>JAKLHH010000781.1 GCA_022710245.1 Myxococcota bacterium | reverse complement strand
ATGGTCGAGAACGCCACGGCGGCGGCGCCTGGCGCGGCTCCGGCCCCGGCTCCGTCGCCGGCTCCGGCCCCGGCCCCGACCCCGCCCCCGGCCCCGGGCGGCGAGGGCGGCGAGTAGCCATCCTCCAGCGCTGACGCGCTCCGCGTCCTTCCCCCCCGCTCCACCCACCTCTCTGCCAGCCTCACCCTCCTCGGTCTTGCCCCGGGCGGGGATCCCGCGCATTCTGAGCGGGGAAAGCTGGATGCTGGACAAGCGGCTCCTCATCATCGGCGGCAAGGGCGGCGTCGGCCGGACCACCGTCGCGGTCGCGCTGGCGACGCTGCTCGCCGGGCGCGGGCGTCGGGTCCTGCTCGCCCACGTGCGCACCAAGCAGCGCGTCGGCAAGCTCCTCGGCACGCAGGACCCGGGCGAGGAGATAAGCGAGCTGGCGCCCAACCTGTGGGCGGTCAACATGAACCCCGAGGCGGCGCTGCGCGAGAAGGGGCTCATGGTGCTCCGCTTCCGCGCCGTCTACCGGGCCGTCCTCGAGAACCGGCTGGTGCGCTACTTCCTCCGCGCGGTGCCGGCGCTCAACGAGTACTCGATGCTCGGCAAGGCCTGGTACCACACCACCGAGGAGGTCGGCGGCGCGCCCCGCTTCGACACGGTGATCCTCGACGGGCCCGCGATGGGGCACCTGATCACCATGCTGCGCATCCCGCAGGTGATCGCCGAGACCGTCCCGAGCGGCCCGCTCGCCGCCGACGCGCGCGCGGTGCTCGGCCTGCTCCGCGATCCGGTGCGGGCGGGGCTCTGGATCGTGACCCTGGCCGAGGAGATGCCGGTCCGCGAGTCCGAGGAGCTGCTGGCGGCGACGCGGGACGACCTGGGCATCAGCGTCGACCAGCTGGTGGTGAACGCGCTCTTCCCCGACGACTACGAGCGCGCCCCGGCGCTGGCGGAGGCGGAGGAGCGCGTGGCCTCGAGCGCGCCGCCCGCCCTGGCGCCGCTGCTGCGCTCGGCGCGGACGCTGCGGAGCCGGCGGGAGATCAACCGGCGCTACCTGGAGCAGCTCGCTCGCCTGGGGCTGCCGCAGATCGAGCTGCCCTACCTCTTCGCCGCCGAGCTGGATCGGGCCTGCATCGACCAGCTCGCGGCCCGGATCGGCGAGGCGCTCCCCGCGCCCGCGGCGGCGAGCGCGGACCGCGCTTGACACTGCCGCCCGACCACGCTACCCACAAGCGCATGCGCGCTGACCGATCTTGCGTTGTCCTCCTCGGGGTGATCGCTCTCGCCGCGGGCTGCAGCAGCGTGGATGTGGTGCGCCTCCAGCCCGACCAGCTCCAGGTCCCCAAGGGGATGGAGCCGCTCGCCGCGATCCAGACCACGACGCTCGGCTTCTACTTCTTCACGCTCGGCCTGCCGGAGGCGGACCTCGAGAAGGCAGTCAACGAGCTGCTGATGAAGGAGGCGAAGAAGCTCGGCGCGGATCGGGTGATGGACCTGCACATCGACGCCACGCCCGGCGGCGGGATCTGGTGGCTGAGCAAGCTCCTCTGGTTCCGCATGGCGAGCGCCTCGGGCGTCGCCATCCGGGCCGAGCCGGGAGCGAGCGGCGACGACTCCGCGCCGCCGGCGCCGCTGCCGCTGCCCCCGTCGGACGCCCCCTCGCCCTCGAGCCAGCCAGGCAAGCCGGGCAAGGCGGGCAAGCCGGCCAGGCCCGCCGAGCCGTCCTTGCCCCCGCCGCCCGACACCCCGACCCCGCCCTCGCCCTGAGCCGGCGCGGGCGTGTATAATCCGCGACGATGAAGATCGCCCGACCCGTGTGGGCCGCCGTCGCGATGGCCGCTCTGGCCACCCTGGCCTCGTCGCCGGCGCAGGCCGGCAAGCTCGCTGTCTTCCGGGTCGACCCGCTCGGCGTGGATGTGCAGATCGTGGCCCGGCTCGAGGGGCTCTTCCGGCTCGAGCTGAGCCGGCTCGCTGACGCGTCGATGCCCAGCCCGGGCGAGATCCAGCACGCGCTGCGCAGCAACCCGGCGCTGCAGAACTGCACCGGCGAGGTGCAGTGCCTGGTCAAGGTGGGCAAGCTCCTCGGGGTCGAGCAGGTGATCTCGGGGAACGTGGGCGGGCTGGGCGACAGCTTCGTGGTGAACCTCAAGCTCGTCAGCGTCGCTGACGCGAAGGAGGTGCGCCGGATCCAGGAGCCGATCAGCGGCAAGCCCGACCAGCTGATCGAGGCGGTGCGGGTGGCGGCGTACGGACTGGTCGCGCCCGAGCGGCTGCGCGGCGCGCTGACCGTGCTGGCGGATCGCCCGGGCGCGGACGTCTACCTCGACGGGAGCAAGGTGGGGCAGACGCCGCTCCCGACGATGCACGGGCTCCGCGTGGGCACCTTCGCGCTGAGGGTGAGCAAGGACGGCTACGCCGACGTGATCGAGACCGTGCGCGTGCGCTTCCAGAAGACGGCGCAGGTCGTGGTCCGCCTGCAGGCGCCGCTGGCGCGGTCCGCCCGGTCGCACGAGCCGCCGAAGGCCCGACCGGTGCCCTGGTACACGCGCTGGTGGTTCTGGACCATCGTGGGCGTGGTCGCGGCAGGGACCGGCGCGGCGCTCGGCTACGGCCTCGCGGGCAACCACAGCCCCATCAACTGCGACGCGGAGCCCGCGAGATGCCGATGAGCCCTCACCCGCGGCCGGTCGCGCTCGGGCTCGCGCTCTCGCTGGCGCTGCTCCTCGGGCCGCATCCGGCGCGGGCCACCCGGAGCGCGGTGCTGGCGCCCCTCGGCGGGCTGGGGGTGGAGTCGCTGGAGATCGGCAAGGTCCAGCGCTGGCTGGAGGCGGCGCTCGCGGGGGTGGCCGGCTACCGCTGGCTCTCCACGCCGAGGCTCGCCAAGCTGCTCCGCCAGGCGAGCCTCCGCCACGCGGGCTGCGAGGTGCAGGCGCGCTGCCTCGGCGCTCAGGGCCGGCAGCTCGGCGCCGAGCTGATCATCTCGGGCGAGGTGGGGAGCCTGGGGGGCGCCTTCATGGTCTACCTGCGCCTGATCGAGACCTCCGGCCGCGTGGTGCGCAGCGCCAACGCCGTGCTGGAGCCGACGCAGGCGGGCCTGCGCGACGCGGTCCGCTCGCTCGCGGTCCAGCTCCTCGCGCCCGACCGCTACACCGGCGCGCTCAAGGTGACGGTCGATGTGCCCAACGCCTGGATCTACCTCGACGGGCGGCGCCTGGCGAAGAGCCCGGTCGCGACGCTGCCCGGTCTGAGCCCCGGCACCCACGCGCTGCGCATCACGCACGAGGCCTACCGCGACTTCGTCCGCTTCGTCACCGTGGGCTTCGACGAGACGGCGCAGGTCCAGGTGAAGCTCTCGGCCTACCCGGTGCGCTCCGAGGAGATGCGCCTGACAAGCACGCCCGACGAGACGAGGCCGCTCGCCGACCACGAGCTCCCCTGGTACCGCCGCTGGTGGGCGCTCACCACCTTCGGGGTCGTGGTCCTCGCCGCGACGACGGCGGTGGTCACCGTCGTCGCCAAGCGCCCCGCGCCGCGGGACGCCGAGGTGTGGCTGCGGCCCTGAGCCTCCGGGTCGGGGAAGGGGCGTCAGGTTGTTGGGGCGCCGCTCCAAGCCGGGCGCGACGACGGCGTTGACGGCCGATCCGACGGGGCTAGAATCGCACGATGGACTTCCGCTCGCGGCTCATCGCGACCCTCAAGGCGGTTCGACCGGTGCTCGAGGAGCCTGGAGTGCTGGTGCTCGGCTCCGAGGTCCCTAACCTCCTCCAGGACGGGGCCGCCGCGACGCTGGTCGTCTCCAAGGACGTGGACCTCGGGATCCCCGTGAGCCAGCACGCCAGGGTCAAGCTGCGACTCGGTGAGATCGATGGGCTGAAGGCGTCGACGGAGGAGCCTTCGGTCTGGCTGCCCGAACGGGAGGAGCTGATCGAGGTCAACTTCCTCGGCATCGACCACGCCATCCAGCACCCCTCCGAGACCTACGTCCTCGAAGACGATCTCCTGCCGCTGATGGTCTTCGGCCCGCTCTCGTGGGTGAGCCCGGCCACGCCGATCGAGGTGGAAGGCCTGGTTGTCCCCGTTCCCCGGAAGGCCGGCATGATCCTCGAGAAGCTGGTCACGGACCGCTCCGGGGTCAAAGGAGACCGGGACCTGCTGGTCGTCGCCGGGATCCTGCCCCTGTGCGACGAGTCCGATCTGGAGGAGCTGGAGACGCTCTTCAGGCGACTCCCCGCGGAGCTGCAGTACGCCGTGTGCTCCAACCTCACGCTGCTCTCGCTGCTCGATCCGGTCCGCGGAATGCCGGACCCCGGAGCCCAGCGCCGGGCAGTCGCCTCGCTGCTGCGCCGTCTTCAGGGGGAGGCCGGATGAGCGCCTCCCTGCAAGCTCGCGCCCGCGCGATCCGCGGGAGAGCCGCCGTGCGCGCCTGGGAGTACCGCCAGCGACACAGCGCGAAGGGAGTCTGGTACCGCCTGCGCCGGGCCCTGGCCGATGCGGAGATCGCGTTCGCGATCTCGCAGGCCGTCGTCGAAGAGCTCCTCCGCCGGGGACACGCGCCGCTGGCGGTGGGCCGGGACCTGGAGCCGGAGAAGACCCTGTTCCTGATCGAGGCCGACGAGCTGGCGCAGCTCGGAGGTGAGGCCCGGCCGATCCGCCCATGTCTCTCGAGCG
>JAKLHH010000780.1 GCA_022710245.1 Myxococcota bacterium | reverse complement strand
GACCCGCTTCAGCATCGCCTCTTGCTCGAAGCAGTTCACCGCCGCTGCGCTCGCGCTCCTCGTGGAGGAGGGCAAGCTCGAGTGGGACGCGCCGGTCGTCCGCTACCTCCCCTGGTTCCAGCTCTCCGATCCCTACGTGACCCGCGAGCTCACCGTGCGCGACCTCCTGGTCCACCGCAGCGGCCTCGCGCTCGGCGCGGGCGACCTCCTGCAGTTCCCGAGGACGACCTTCACGCGCAAGGAGATCGTGCGGCGCCTGCGCCACCTCCCGCTGACGACGAGCTTCCGCAGCCGCTACGCCTACGACAACGTCCTCTACCTGGTCGCCGGCGAGCTCGTCGAGGCGGTCAGCGGCAAGCCGTGGGAGGACTTCGTGCAGGCGCGGATCCTCACCCCGCTCGGCATGACCGGGAGCAGCCCGCGGATGTCGGCCGCCGCCGCGCCGGGCAACGTCGCGGCCCCGCACGCGGTCATCGAGGGCGCGCTTCGCGTCCTGCCGCCGACGCGCGTCGACGTCGCCAACCCTGCGGGCGGCGTCGTCACCAGCGCGCGCGACCTCGCCCGCTGGCTCCTCACCCTCGGCGAGGGGAGCGCGCCGGGCGGCAAGCGGCTCCTCACGGCGGCCAGCGTGCGGGAGCTGACGACGCTCGTGACGCCGATGCCGATCCCTCCGGCCCCGCCCGCTCCCGAGCTCGCCGCGGTCGCGCCGCAGTTCTACGGCTACGCGCTCGGCCTGGTGGTGCAGGACTACCGCGGCAAGAAGCTGTTCACCCACGATGGCGGGCTCCCCGGCATGGTCACGCGCACCACGTACCTGCCGTCGCAGCGCCTCGCCTTCGCCATCCTCACCAACCAGCAGTCGTCGGGGGCGCTCGCCGCGATCGGGTTCCACCTCCTCGACCACGCGCTCGGCGCGCCGAAGGTCGACTGGGTGGCGACCCTGCAGAAGGTGATCGCCCGCGGCCGCGCGAAGGCCGCCGCCGCGGTGGCCGGGCAGGAGAAGGCGCGGCACCAGGGTACCCGGCCCTCGCTGCCCCTCGCGGGCTACGCGGTCACCCTGCGCGACGCCTGGTACGGCGACGTCGTGATCAAGCTGGAGGGAGGCAAGCTCGTCCTGCGCTTCAGCAAGACGCCCGCGCTGGTCGGCGCGCTCGAGCACTGGCACCACGACACCTTCGTCGTGCGCTGGCGGGACCGCTCCCTCGAGGCGGACGCCTTCGTCACCTTCGCGCTCGACCACGCGGGGGCCGTCGAGCAGGTGAAGATGAAGGCGGTCTCGCCGCTCACCGACTTCAGCTTCGACTTCCACGACCTGCTGCTGAGGCCCGTCAAGGCGCGCTGATGGTGCCCGCGATGCCAGCCCGGCGCGCCCCCATCCTGCACACGCTCCTCGCGCTCTGCTCGCTCACCGCGCTCGCCGCCTGTGCACGCAAGTCGCAGAGCGCGCCATCACCCGGCGCCTCGGGGCCGCCCCTCACGCAGGCCCTCGAGGTGGAGGGCGTCAAGGTGCAGGTCCCTGCCTCGTTCGTGCCGCTCGAGCCCGAGCGAGTCGACCGGCTCGCCGCCTCGGCCGAGGAGCAGGAGCCGGGCGCCGAGGTCTCCATCGTCGGCGCGCGGGCGCCGACGTCGATGTCGCAGGGAGCGGTCTACGTCCAGCGCTCGGCGGTCCGGCGCCCCGTCGGACCAGGACCGGCCACGGTGCGCGAGGCGCTGGTGCAGTTCAGCCGCGAGCTCCAGCAGGCGAGCCAGTCCGCAGGCGCGGTGGTCGCCGCCGTGGTCACGCGCGAGAGGGATCAAGGGCTCGAGATCTGCATGACCGTCGCATTGAGCGGCCCGACGGGCGAGGTCGTCGCGCCGCGCGTCTGCTCGCTGCTCTTCCTCGGCGCGAACGAGCGGCTGCGCGCGCTGGTCGTGAACTGCATGGCGCCGGACCAGGAGCTCTGCCGCCGGATCCTCGAGACGCGGCGCTACGCGGTGAAGGAGGCGCTGCCCTACTCGAGGCCGCTGACGAGAGCCCCGGACGCGCGCTGAGCTCCTCGCCGCTCGCGACTCGAGATGGGATCGAGATGTGGGCGGTCCGCGGAGAGTCAACTCGCACCCCCGGTGTCGTTTCTGACCCCCGCCACCGCTCCGCCACGTCGCGGAACCCGTCGAGAGTGCTCGCGAGGCGATCGTCGAGAGCGCGGCACCTGGATTGCAGCCTCCCTCCTCGCGAGGTGCCCATGCTCGAGAACCAGGCGACCAACTTGCTGGAACCAGAGCCTGGGGGGGAGCTGGAGGCGATCGATCGGCTGGCGAGGGATGTCGAACATGACCTCAACAACGCGCTCACCCTGATCGAGCACACCCTGCGCTCGCCCGGCGCGCTCGCCACCGGCGCCGTCGGAGACGCGGAGGTGGAGGACCTCGAGCACATGGTGGAGCGTGCGGCGCTGGCGGCGCAGCAGCTGCGGGACGTGGTCGGGCTCGGCCTCTCCCGGCGGCTGCGCGACCCGGCGCCGGAGCTCCTCCGACCGCGCCGGGTGCTCCTCGTCGACGACGACGGGTTCGTGCGCAAGCTGGCGCGCCGCATCCTCCTCGCGGAGGGCTTCGAGGTCGTGGACTGCAGCTCGCCCGCCGAGGCGCTCGCGCTGGACGCCTCCACCTTCGACCTGCTCCTGACCGACGTGCTGCTCCCCGGCATGTCCGGGATCGAGCTGGTGGAGGAGCTGCGCCGCCGCGGCGAGGAGCCGCCCGCGCTCCTCACCTCCGGCTACTGCGACGACATCTCCGTCCGCAGCGGTGAGGGCACGCTCGCCTTCATCCCCAAGCCGTTCACCGCGGCCGAGCTGGTCGCCGCCGTGCGGCGCGTGCTGCAGCGTCAGGTGAGCGCGGGCTGACGCGCCTCTCCGGGCGCACCTGGACGCGCGCACCAGCGGCTACGTGGACGACCTCGCGAGGGCCTCTCGCAGCTCGTCGAGGAGCGGGGCCGGGGCTCGCACCCGGAGCCGCGTCCCGGTGTCCTCGTGCACCTCGCCGAGCACCCGGCACGCCTCGTAGATCCGGTGCACCTGGCGCTGGTCCTGGTAGCCGACGAAGAGCTCCGCCTCCACCATGTCCCGCTCGAAGAAGGAGAGGATGCGCCAGCGCAGCTCGCTGACGTCGGCGGGCCGGAGCGCCGACATGACCACCACGTCGGGGCCCCCCGGAGCTGCGCCCCCCGGAGCTGCACCCCAGGGGAGGGGCTCTGCGGCGAGCGCGGCGCGCGTTTCGGGGGCGAGGCGATCGGCCTTGTTCAGCACGACCAGCGCAGGGCTCTCGCCCGCGCCGAGCTCCTGCAGCACAGTCCGCGTCACCTCGAGCTGAGAGCGCCAGGCCGGATCCGCCGCGTCGACCACGTGGATCAGCAGCGCCGCGTCCCGCGCCTCGTCGAGCGTGGAGCGGAAGGAGGCGATCAGCTCGTGCGGCAGCTTCTTGATGAAGCCCACCGTGTCCGAGATCAGGATGCGCGGCAGCGTCGGGGGCTGCAGCGCGCGGGTGGCCGTGTCGAGGGTGGCGAAGAGCTGGTCCTCGACCAGCACCGGCGCGCCGGTGAGCGCGCGCATCAGCGACGACTTGCCCGCGTTGGTGTAGCCGACGAGGGCCACCGTGTGGAGCTGGCTCCGGCGGGAGCGCCGGACGCTCGCGTCGCGCTGGACCTCGGCCAGCTCGTCGCGGAGCTCGGCGATGCGGTCGCGCACGCGCCGCCGGTCGAGCTCCAGCGCCGACTCGCCGGCGCCCTTGCCGCCGATGCCGCCTCGCTGGCGATCGCCGCCGCCGCGGGACTCGCGCAGCCTCGGCGAGAGGTAGCTGAGCCGCGCGATCTCCACCTGCAGGCGCGCCTCGCGGGTACGCGCGTGCCGCTGGAAGATGGAGAGGATGACCGAGGAGCGGTCGAGGACCGCCGCGCCGGTGGCGGCCTCGAGGTTGCGGAGCTGCGAGGGCGTGAGGTCGTGATCGAGGAGCACCACGCCCGCCTGAGTGTCGTCCGTCTCCTCGCCGCCGGGCTCGCCAGCTCCGTCCCCGTCCGCGGCCTCCTCCGCGGCCTCCTCCGCGTCCTCCTCCACCTCCTCGTTGGGGTGCGCGCCCTTCTGGCGGCGCGAGGCCCCCGAGGGCACGCGGCCGGTGCCGCCGGTGAGCTGGGCCAGCTCCTCGAGCTTGCCGGACCCGAGCACGGCCGCTGCCCCGGTGCTGGTCCGGCGCTGCGTGATCCGCGCGGTCGCTCGCAGCCCGAGCGTCTCGCCGAGCCGCTTGAGCTCGTCGAGGGAGGAGGCGAGCTCCTCGTCGCTGACGTCGGGGAGCTGCACGCTGACCAGCACGGCGCGTGCGCCGCGCCCCTCGGGGGCGGCGCCGGGCGGGGCTGCAGGCTGAGGCTGAGGGTCGGGCTCGCGGGTAGGCATCGGCGCCGGAGAGTGCGGCGTGATGGGCGCCAGGTCAAGAGCTATGGGCGCACGGTGAAGCGGTGTGTCACGGGAAGCGCTGCTCAGAGCACGCCGGAGGCTCGACGCATCCCTTGCATCCGACCATACTGGTCATGCGATGATGCTCCACGATGTTGCTGTAAAGAGGTGCCGCCCGTGAAGCAGAAGCGACGTGCCAAGCGGAGGACCAGGCGACCGGACCAGGGGACGACCACGCAG
>JAKLHH010000078.1 GCA_022710245.1 Myxococcota bacterium | reverse complement strand
CCAGCCTGATGTTCGGGCGCAGGACGCCGCTGCCGAGCTTCCCGCGACCGATCGCAGGCACTCCTCCGCCAACAAGGTCGAAGGACGGTGGGTTGATCACCAGGGATGGCCGCCGGCGACCACCTGGGGCACATTGAAGAGTCCTCCCACGGATCCCACCCCGAGCTCCCCATACTGGTTGCGGCCCCAGCTCATCAGGACTCCATCTGCACGGCGCCCAAAGAACTGGTTGCCTCCCCCACCGAGCTCGGTGAAGAGGTGCCCCCCGGTCACCGGGACCGGGACCTTGCTGTCGGCCGGCGAGCCGGTGCCGAGCGCGCCAGTGGCGCCTTCGCCCCAGCACATCGCCTGCCCGTCGGTCCGGAGCCCGCAGGTGCTGCGATACGAGACCCGGAGGTCCTTCCAGAGGTAGCCTCCGGCGACGAGGACGGGAGCGACGGCGCTGGTCGTCGTACCGTCCCCCAGCTCTCCGCTGGTGTTGGCGCCCCAGCACATCGCGGAGCCGCCGACCCGGACGCCGCAGCTGTGGTTCCCTCCCGCGGAGATCGCGATCCACGAGTGCCCGCCGAGCACCTTCTGCGGTGTGAGCTGGTTACTACCGGAGACCCCGTTGCCCACCGCCCCATTCAGGTTATTGCCCCAGCACAGCGCCTCGCCGCTCGTCCGGAGCGCGCAGACGATGGCAGACCACGCCGAGTTGGAGAGGTACCGCCAGGTGCTGCCGGGCAGGACGGGCATGGGAGCGCTCCGGTGGGTGGTGGTGCCATCGGCGAGCTGCCCTTGGCTGTTGTTGCCCCAGCAGAGTAGCGCCCCGTCCGTCCGGATCCCGCAGCCGCCGCCGCCGGTGAACGAGACCGTGCTCCAGCGGTGACCGCCGCTGACGGCGACCGGGGTCGAGGAGGCGCCGCCGCTGGTGCCGATGCCGAGGTCGCCGGTCGCGTTCGTACCCCAGCACATGGCGACCTGGTCCACGCGAAGGCCACATCCTCCCGAGTCCATCACGCCGATCCGGCTCCAGAGGTGCCCGCCAGCGACGGCCTGCGGAGCGCTCACCGGCGAGGTCACCGCCCCGACGCCGAGGTTGTCGTTCTCGTTGCGGCCCCAGCACAGCGCGTGGCCGTCGGAGGTGATGCCGCAGCTGCTCCAGTCCCCGGCCGCGATCCTGGCCCCGCCGACGGAGGTAGCGGTGAGGTCGGAGACCGCGAGGTCGGAGGTCGTGAGGTCGGAGGTGGACGTGAGATCGGAGTCCGAGCTCGCGGGGCGATCAGCGCTCGAGGACCACGCACGCACGCAGCCTGCGCCGGCCAGTGCCAGGATCGTCGAGGAGAGCAGCAACCCCGACCGCAGCGGCCGACGATCCGTGTCTTGGGGTGGAGCCATTGGCAGGATGATACCGCCGCGGCGACTGGGTGTCTCGGGCCTGGTGGGTCAGGCGCAGCTCTGGAACGAGATCAGCGACAGAAGGCGGCGCGGCTGTAGGCGAGGCCAACGGCCTTGGCCGGCGCGAAGTCGCCGGAGCCGGGCTTGCCGTTGCAGACCTTGCCCTGGATCTTGTTGGCCGGGCTGAAGGTGGCGCAGCCGCCCGCACCAGGGGTGCCGTTCGGGATGACGCGCGTGTTGTAGGGCACCTTCTTCAGGCTGCTGTCGATGAACACGTTGCTGAAGACCGTGCCGTCGGGGGGCAGGTAGTCGAGCAGGCCGTATCGGTTGGGCCTGGGGTTGGCCTCGCCGAGGTAGATCAGGATCAACGCCTTCTGCGAGGCGGACATCCTGGGATCGAATGCGAGGTTGACGTTGCGCAGGTCGAGGTGCCGCGTGCCGTGTCCGTTCGTGCGGTAGACCACGAAGAGCCCCTGGTACCCGGTGTAGACGCTGACGTTCTGGAAGATGATGTCCTTGAGCGGCCCAGCCCCCTGGGGGTGGATCGCGTCACCGTGAGAGCTGCTGTCGGCGCCGCCCATGCCGCGGATCAGGCTGTTCTGCACAATCACCCTACCGCTGTTGAGGTAGGTCGCGATGGCGTCCGAGTGCTTGAGGTTGACGTCCAGGTGCACACCCTCGATGAAGGTCGTGCCGCTCGTGCTGGTCAGGTTGATGAGCTTGTTCACCCCGGACTTCCCGTCGGCCATCGTGTGGACGAGGTGGCCGCCAAGGATGTGCACGTTGCGAGCGCCGGAGATGGAGATGCTCGACTTCGAGTTGCAGACCCGGTTGCGCGGCAGCTTGATGAGCACGTCTCGCCCGCCGGCCTTGACGCTGCCCGGCCCCCCCGGGTCGCCCGGGCACTTGCCATCGTAGACCAGCGGGGCCTGCAGCACGGGCGGGGCCACGCAGCTTCCGGCCACCAGCTGCACCTCCCGCTCGTCGGTGTCCTCGTCGAGCGGCGTGCCATCGTCGAGCTCCGCAGGCCCGCAGGCAGCGAGCGCAAGCATCGCGGAGGAGATGAAGATGTGAGCAGACCAGGTTCGTTGGGACATCCGAGAGCTCCTGTGACAGAGGTGGTGACAGCTCGTGTTAGCGAGACGCGTGCCAGCGCATCACGGCTCGAAACCTCGTCGCCGTCTGCGTTCGCGGCCATGCCGCATGCCCTGATCCGGTCGACAGCCGTCGACCCCCGATACCGGGTGCGACTCGCCTGGTGAGCATTGCTGTCAGGGCGCGCAGACGGCGCAGCTGGGGCTGCCTCGGCCAGCAGAGTCGAGTCAGTCACGGTGTGGAGCGCGTTGGTGCTGCAGGCGGGCTACGGTTTGACCCACACCCTCACCACGTCCACCTGCATCGAGTGCCCCGGCTTCGTCCCGATCAGGATCGGGTAGCGACCGACGTTCGCCCCGCCCCCCGGCGCACCAGCGACGACCTCGCCCTTCCAGGACATCGTGTCGCACGCCGCGACCTTGTTGTCGTCCCGGTAGTAGGTGACGCCCGCCGACGTGGTGAGCACCGCGTAGTTGTGGAACTGTGCCGGGTCGAGGCCGTTCTTGAACCAGTTATTGCAGTCGGGCTGCCCCTTGGTCGCCTTGCCGCCCTGCACCAGCCAGAGGTGCGTCGCGCGGGCCTCTCCGCCGGTCCAGAGCTCGTACCAGTCAGGCTCGACGAACCGGGTGCAGGCGGTCGGATAGGCGTAGATGTGACACATGTCCATCGACCACACTCCCACGCCGTCCGCCGAGGCCGGGTGCGCAAGGCGAGCCTCCACGTACCACCCGCCGGACTGCCTATCGATGTAGTAACCGACCGGCTTGTTGTTCTTGAGGATCGCTGACTGCATGTTCGATTGGAAGTGGGCCTTGGAGGTCTTGAGGGTCAGCACGCCGTTCGAGATCGAGAACGAGCTCTCCGGCTCGCCGTCCTCCGGCTTCGTGTTCTGGGAGAAGCCGAACCAGTAGTTGCGGTACCACTTGAAGCCAGGATTCCCTGTCCCCTTGAAGTCGAACGTGGTCGGATCGCTGAAGTCGTCGCAGAAAGCGAGCTTCGTCAGCCCTGCCGCCTTGGCGGCCGGAGGAGGCGGAGCGGAGCACTGACCGCTCGGCTGCCCACCGACGACGAGCTGGACCGCGAGCCTGTTGTTGGTCTCGTCGACCTCCCCGGTGATGCGGTCGACATCGTCGACCCAGGCCTCGACGGCGAACGTCCCCTGAGCGGCCCGCCAGGTTCCGCTGCCCACCGGGCCTCCGTTCGCCGTCACCGTGACCGACTGGCCGGGCGCGAGCGCGTTCTTCTCCTGGTCTGACCAGGTCACCACCGCGCCCTGGACGGAGAAGGAGACGCCGAGGATCGTTCCAGCGGGCGTGGGGCCGCTCCCCTTGTTCTTGATGGTCGCGCTGAAGGTGACGAGGTCACCGGCCTGCGGGCTCTGGGGCTTCCATCCGATCGCGGTGACGACGAGGTCGGGGTGGCCCGGCGACCTCCCGTCCTTGATGGCGACGCCAGCGTCGACGAGGCCACCCGATGCACACGCGGCTTCGAGCTTCTTGCAGGCGGCAGTGCCCTTGTTCTCGGACTTGCTGCAGACGAGACCGACCAGCAAGCAGAACTCCTCGCTGACCTGCCCGCTCGCCGTCAACGTGCTGAGCAGGCTGTCCGGGCTCTGCTCCGGGCTCTGCGGCCCCTCGCCAGCGCATGACGCCACGGCCAGCGCCGCCACGGCCAGCGCCGCCACGGCCACGAGGGCGGCTCCCCTCGCGATGCCGAGGGGAGTCCTCGCGAGAGCGCCTCGTGAAATTGCGGGAACACGGTCTGTGACATCGGACATCCGGATGCTCCTTGTAGTGGTGATGACCGCCTGTCCATGCGACCGCTGTGCCGTCGCGCGACGCTGCCGGATCGCCAGAGCGCGAGGTCGGGCGCTGCCGGAGAGTCGACTGTCGTCGACCCGGATGGACACGGCGCGACGCTGCGTCTCCCTCGCGGCCCCTCTCTCCAGAACCGCCGGCGAGGAGCTCGGCGCCGGGCGCAGGTAGGTGAGGTCGTTGCCGACCCAGAGCGAGACCGCATCGTCGATGCCCCCCAACCGCGCGGGCGTGCTCTGGTCCGCCGTGCTGCCAGTCCCGAGGCGCCCGAGGCTGCCGCGGCCCCAGCAGCGCACGCCGCCGCCGACCAGCAGGGGCACCAGACCGAGACCGAGCAGGACCGCGATGGCGCGCTTGGCCGCTGGCGGCAGACCCGCTCCTCGATGACCTGTGCATCTGTCACGCCTCCGGCGTTGAGCGCCGCGCCGCCACACCGGCCAGACTGCGATCGCGGCGCCGGTGGCGACGGCGCACGTCGGCCACGTAGGGTACCAGGAACGGGGCCGCGGCATAGCAGCGCCGCGGCTGCCTTGCTAGACTCGTGCCGATGCGACGGCTCGCGCGACTGGTTCCTGTCCTGCTGGGCCTCGCCCTCGCCACGCTGGTCGGCTTCGCGGCCCTCTTCCCGATCACCTGCACGGACCTCTGGTGGCACCTCGCCGCCGGGCGACTGATGCTCGGCGAGGGCCGCCTCCTCTTCCACGACCCCTTCTCGGTCGGCGCGGCGGGCGCGCCCTGGATCGATCTGCACTGGCTCTTCCAGGTCCTCGCCTGCCTGCTCCACCGCGCGGGCGGCGTCGCCGCCATCGTCCTCGGCAAGGCCGCGACCGCCGGGCTCGCGGCCTGGGTGCTGCTCCGCGCGACCGAGGCCGCCGCGCTCCGGCGCGAGGAGACGCGGGACGCGCTGGCCCTGCGCGGGCTCGCGGTCCTCGTCTGCGCGCCGGCGCTCTACCTCACGCGCTTCCTGGTCCTCGAGCGTCCCATCGTCCTCACCCTGCTCCTCCTCGCGCTCTTCCTCCTCGTCCTCGAGCGGCACCGCCGCGGCGCGCGCGGCCACTGGCTGCTCGTGCTGCTCCCGCTGCAGGTGCTCTGGGCCAACTGCCAGGGCCTCTTCCTCCTCGGGCCGCTGCTGATCGCGTGCTATCTCGCGGGCGAGCTGGTGACCGCGGCCCTCGCGCGGCACGGCGCGCGCGGCTTCGAGGTCAGCGTCGACCGGCGAGGCCTCGCGCAGCTCGCGCTCGCGCTCGGCGGCGTGCTCGCGGCGGGCCTGCTGACCCCGTATGGCCTGCGCGGGCTCGCCCTCCCCTTCACCTTGCTCGGGCGCATCGACGGCGGAGGCGGCGAGCTCTTCAGCCTGAACGTGAGCGAGAACATCCCGCCGTTCCTCCTCGAGCGCACGGATCCGGCGAGCGTCTGGCACCTGAAGTGGGTGGGGGCGATCACCTTCGCGAGCTTCCTCCTCGTGCGCGCGGCGAGATCCCCGCTGCAGCTGGGTCGCCTGCTCCTCGCGGCGGCCTTCTTCTCGCTCGCACTCCTCGCCAACCGGAACCTCCTCCTCTTCTACTGGGTCGCGGCGCTGGTGACGGCGGCGAACCTGGCGCCGCTCCTCGCCCGGGTCGCCTCGCGCCCTCGCGGCGCGACGCTGACCCGCCGAGCGCTGCCGCTCCTCGCGCTCGCGGTCGTCGGCGGGCTCGCCGTCCACCGATGGTCGGCGCGACGGGAGGAGGGCCCGGCGCTCGCGATCGCGCCGTTCCGCGTCCCCACCGTCGCTGTCGAGCGCGTGCGCGCGCTCGGGCTCGAGGGCGACGCCTTCAACGCGGTCCGCTACGGCGGCTACCTCGCCTGGACCCTCCACCCGCGGCACCGCCCCTTCATCGACGGACGGCTCGTGCTCCGCTCGGCCGCGCAGTTCGGCGAGTACCTCGACGTCCTCGATCACCCCGAGCGCTTCGAGCCGCTGCGGCGCGCCCACGGCCTTCGCCTCGCGCTGCTCCCGGCGGCGTACCCCGATCGCTACCTCGGCCTGATCCGCGCGCTCTACCGCGATCCCGCCTGGCGGCTCCTCTACACCGACGGGACCGAGACGCTCTTCGCCCGCGCGGACGCGGGCGCGCTCGCCGCGCCGCGCGTGGACCTCGGCTCGCCGCGCGCCGTCGAGGAGATCCTCGCCGCGCTGCGAGCCCGGCACGCGACGCCGGCCATCCGCGAGCGGGCCGCCGTGCACCTCGGGCGGCTCCTCGCCGAGGTCGGCGAGCTGCAGCGCGCCGAGGAGGTGCTGCGCCGGGAGCGGTGCCGCGCCGCGCGGACGCTCCTAGCCCGCGTCCTCTACCTCTCGGGCCAGCGCGACGAGGCAGCCGCCCTCGCCCGCCGCGTCCTCGAGGAGGGCCCCGACGCAGGCAGCCTCGAGCTCCTCGCCCTCCACGCCCTCGACCGCGGCGAGCCGCGCCGCGCGCTCGACCTCTGCCGCCGCGCCCTCGAGCTCGACCCCTACAGCGTCCGCGTGCGCGAGCTCCTCGAGCGGCTGCGGCGGGAGGCGGGGCCGTGAGGTCGCCCGCGCGAAAGGGCTCAGAACCGAGGTCGAGGTTTCGGTCTAAGTGGACGAGCGCGATTCTCGATCGACGATGAGCAGGGAAGCTGGAATGAGGCGGCGCGTGGGGCGCCGCGGGAGGGGCAGAGGCCCCGCCCCGAGCCGAACGAGCGGGCTCGCTCGTGGCGGTCCGCGCTGAGATCGCCCGCGAGTGAGCGAGGGGTGGGGAGAGGCCCGCGAGCGGGGGTCCCCGCGCGCCGCCGGGCGTCGAAGTGTTCGAGAATCGTGATCGCTGATCTAGAAGCGATGGGAGCCGGACACCTTGCCACGAAGAAACGCCCAGGTGGTCTCTGAAACCGACAGATCCGAGTTACGGACCTGCCAAGCGACGAGTTCCTCGCTGGCGCCGTAGCGCCTGCAGAGCTCCGTCAAGACTTCGTCGGGCCGGCCGCTCGCAAAGGCTGCGCCGGCGGTGCGGCGCGGTACCAGCAACTCGGCAGCCGCGGCACGAGCCCGCTGCTCGACGGCGCGGGCGACATTGCCCCCGACCACGTCGGCCAGGGGAAGCGCTCCTTCGCGATCAACGAGGAGATGAACGATCTCATGGGCAAGCGTCGCGCGACGACCCGATGACGACCGGGCGTGTCGTCCGCTCTTGTTCACGACGACTGCCGGTCCGTGCTTCGGTCCCCAAACCGCCACCGCGTCGATGGTATCGACTTCAAGGACGAGATCCTGACACTCAACGTCCCAGCGAACCAACAACTCCTCGGGTTCCAGCCTATCATCTGCTGACAGTGCCAGCTCATCACGGACCCACTCCGCCAGCTGGTAACCCTCCTCTGCCGGCGAAGCGGGTGGGCCAGCCGCGGGTGAGAGAGCGCGCCACCTCCTGGCCAGGTCATCTAGCGCCACGGTCGGCCGCGGTTGGATACCCTTCACCAGCCCGATCAGCTGCCGCAACACGCTCCGGGGAGCAACGGGGCCGGCCATTCTCGCTGCGGCCATCAACTCGTTAGTCTGAAATCGATCCCCGACTTCAAACAAGGTGGCTGGATCACCATCGGAGAGGTCTTGAAGTTCGACAGCCGGAACGTTGGTTGCGATCTCCAGCAGCGAAGTGACGTCGACAGCCCGCCGCCGCCCCCAGTCCTCGCGCAGATCGCGCGCACGTGGGTCCTGAACCGTGGCCAAGCGATCGGCGATCTGCTCGCCAAGCGCCTCGAGTTTCTCGAGCACTGCGGCCGCCGAAATCCGGACCTGCCGCGTGTCGCTCGCGACCCACATTTCGCACCCCTCGCGGACGAGCCAAAGGCTGGGCACGACGGCACCCTGCAGCGCTCGGGAGAGATCATGGCGTCCGCGAAACTCGTAGAGGAGCTGCTCCTCCTCGCTCCGGCGACGTCCCGAGAGCTCGGCCAATCGCTGCCGAACAGCGGAGTCGAAATCGAGCGGGGCCAGCGGTGAAAGGCCTGCAGGCCAGCCCTCTTCGTATTCGAGCCAGGGCCAAGTCTCGGCAAGCTGCACCAGCACGTCGCCCCAGGTCCAATCCAGGCCCTCACGTCCTACGGCACCCCGCCTGCCCCAGAACAGGTCACCTCCGACGGTGACCGACAGCCGGCCCCATGTTGCGTCCGTTGCGGTACTAGCGGTGCCGACCTGATCACGGGTCCACCGAACGTCGATTTCCAGTCCCTTCGCCGTCATGGGTCCTCCCGCGCCATCCAGCTCTCGAACTGGCTCTCGCAGCCCTCATCCCTAGCTCTCGCTCGCAGCTCATCGACCAGCACAGGGGGAATCATACCGGGCTTCTCCGGGAAGCCGTGATAGCAGCCCCGGCCGACCTGGTGTGCACGATAGGGCGTGCCCTGGAAGACATTGTAGAGAGACCTGGGGTAGATCTTCTTCCAGGTCGCCGGATTGTACGGAATCCCCTCGTTCAGCAGTCGCTGTGCGAGCTCCGGGCTGATCTCGGAAGAGCACTTCCCGACCTCGATGCCGCGCTCCTCCTCGAAGAGGAAACCAGCTCGTGGCTCGTCCCAGACGTGCAGACGTCGGCGTGACTCCCCCGCATCGTATTGCAACGGACGCCCCTGTGCCATGGTGGTGAATTATCCCAGCACTGTCTCGTTTGTCCATTCCCGCTACTGCGGCGTCGATCGCGCACCCCCTTCTGCATCGCCGGTCGCTGAACTAGAATGTCGGCGCGACGCGTTCTGGAGTGCGTCGGAGGCGAGCCACCATGTCCACGCGAGCGATCGTCCCTGCCCTGCTGCTGTGCCTGGCCACGCTGCTCCCCGCGCGCGCCGGCGCCGACGACTACCCGGCCAACGGCTGGGTCGTCTGGGAGTCGAACCGCGCCGACTCCCGGCGCGAGATCTACCTGGCCAAGGCCGACGGCAGCGGCGTCACCCGCCTGACCACCACCGGCGGGCGCCTCGCCCGCTGGTCGCCGGACGGCCGCTGGATCGCCTACCGCTCCCTGGTCGACGAGTCGGCGCACGTGATGCGCTGGGACAAGAGCGAGGACAAGCGCCTCTTCGACGGGCAGCCGCTCTTCTGGCTGCACGACAACAGCGGGCTCGTCTGCCGCCTCTACGAGGACTTCTACCTGGTCGACCCGGAGACCGGCAGCAAGACCCTGATGTTCAAGCACGGGGACTTCACCGCGGTCGCCGACAAGCAGATGGACCCGGGCGGCATCACCGCCGACGGCCGCTGGATGATCGCCGGCTCCGATCGCTACCGCGACGGCCACGACGGCGCGAACGGCTCGTTCAAGGCGGGCTTCGCGGCCATCCTCCTCGACCTCAAGGCCAAGGAGAAGGTCTACTTCGTCGGCTCGGGCTGCGGCCCTTCGACGCCGCCCACCAGCTCGCTGGTCTTCCACGTCTGCGGCGAGGCCGCCCTCTGCCCGACCTACCCGGACGTCTACACGCTCGACGTGAACGACCTGGCGACGCGCAGCTCCTACAAGCCGGAGATGAACCACCCCAACGACGACTGGGGCCACGAGTACATGCCCTACCCCTCCACCGACGGGAAGTGGCTCGCCTACGCGGCCTCCACCGGCTGCCACGACCAGGAGTTCTGCGACTACGAGATCTGGCTCCACCCGCTCGGCGCCGGGATCGACAAGCGCTATCGCGTGACCAACGACGCGAAGAACGATCAGTACCCGGCCCTCTACGTCGGCGAGCTCTGGCAGCCGGCGAAGAGCCCCAGCCTGCTCCTCAACCCGAGCCTGCTCAGCTTCGAGGCGAAGCCCGGCGAGACGCCCGCCGAGCAGAAGATCGCGGTGAAGAACGCCGGGGGCGGGACGCTCGACGCGCTCAGCGTGCAGCTGACCTACGCGGCGGGCTCGGGCTGGCTGACGGCGAAGGTGAGCGGCAGCGGCAACGAGCAGCAGGTCACCGTCAGCGTGAAGACCGACGGGCTCGCGGCCGGCACCTATCAGGGCACCGTGCAGCTCTCCGCCGCCAACGCGACGAACAGCCCGGCCAACGCCGCGGTGACGCTCAAGCTCACCACGCCCCCGACCTCGAAGGACGCCGGCGGGCCCGACGCGGCGACGCCTCCCGCGAGCAGCGGCGGGGGCTGCGCGCTGTCCGGGGGCGGGCGCGTCCCGGGCGCGGGTGCGCTGCTCGAGGCGGGCGCGGGCGCGCTGCTCCTCGGGCTCCTCGTGCTCGGCCTCCGCGCAAGGCGGCGACCGCGGTGATCCTCGTCACCGGCGCCTCCGGCACGGTCGGCGTCCGTCTCGTCCGACGGCTGACCGCAGCGGGTCACGCGGTGCGCGCGCTCGTCCTCCCGGGCGACCCGCTGCGCCCGCGGCTCGACGGCACCGGCTGCGAGCTCTGCGAGGGTGATCTCCGCGACGGCAGCGGCCTCGCGGCGGCGCTCGCCGGCAGCGAGACCGTCTATCACCTGGCGGCGGTGGTGCTCTCCGAGGACGCGCGCCTGTTCCGGCAGGTGAACGTCGAGGGCACGCGGCGCCTCCTCGAGGCGGCCGTGGCAGCCCGCGCCGGGCACTTCATCTACATCTCGTCGGCCTCGGTGGTCTACCCGTCGAGCGCCCCCTACGCCCGCTCCAAGCGCGAGGCCGAGCGGCTGGTCCTCGCGCGCGCCGATCGGCTCGGGGTCACCGTGGTGCGCCCGACGCTGGTCTACGAGACGGGCGGCGGCATCGAGCTCCAGATCTTCGAGCGCCTGCTGCGGCTGCCGCTGGTGCCGCTGATCGATGGCGGCCGCGTCCGCAAGAACCCGGTGCACGTCGAGGACCTCGTCGACGGCCTGGCGGCGATCGCCGGGCGGCGGGAGACCTTCGGCAAGATCTACAACCTCTGCGGCGGCGAGGAGGTGACGCTCCGCGAGCTCGCCGAGCTCCTCCTCGAGCGACGGGGAGAGCGACGGCGCTTCATCTCCGTCCCGCTCCCCCTCTGTCGCCTCGCGGCCGGCGTGATCGGCCCGCTCAGCCGCCGGCGCGAGCTGGCCCGCCACGCGCTCGCCGGCCTCAGCCAGGACGCCAGCCTCGATCCGACCGCCGCTGGCCGCGACCTCGGCTATCACCCCGTCGGCGTGCGCGAGGGCCTCGCGCGCTGCGCCGACCTCCAGCCCGGGAGCTCTCGATGAAGTCGTGCCTCCTCGCGCTCCTCGCGAGCGTCGCCCTCACCTCCTGCGCCTCCCTGCAGCGGCGGCCCCCGTCGGGCGCCGAGGGGCAGGTCTCGGCCGAGCAGCGCGCCGCCATGCAGAAGATCGGCGCCCGCGTGAAGGGGCTGATCGTCTGGTCCAGCTCGCGCTTCGGCAACCACGACCTCTTCACCATGAAGGCCGACGGCTCCGAGCTGAAGCAGCTGACGCAGGGCGAGGCCGTCGACTGGTACCCGCGCTTCTCTCCGGACGGCCAGCAGATCCTCTTCACCCGCAGCCGCGGCGGCTGGGTCAGCGAGCAGGACGCGAACCGGCCGGGCAAGTGGGACCTCTACCTGATGCCCACCACGGGCGGCGAGCCGCGACGGGTGGTGGAGAACGCGAGCTGGGGGATCTGGATCGGCCCGCAGAAGATCCTCTTCTCGCGCGGCACCCAGGTCCTCACCCGCGAGCTCGCCGGCGGCGCGGAGACGCTCCTCGCCGACAGCGCGCAGATCCCGGCCCTGGGCGGCGCCGAGCTGCAGAACCCGCACCTCTCGCCGGACGGCGGCTACCTGGCGATGACGCTGCGGGGCGCGCGCCGCGAGACCGGCGTGCTCGCGCTCGCCACGAAGACCTGGACGCAGACCGGCGAGGGCTGCCAGGTGAACTGGTTCCCGGCCGGCGACCGCATCTACTGGGTCAACCCCTCGGGCAACGGCGGCAGCGAGCTCTTCGCGCAGGCCCTGAAGGAAGGCAAGCCCGTGCGCAAGCTCGGCTACGACGAGCTCCGCTTCGTGGATATCCCGGGGCCGCGCTCCCACGAGTACTTCCCCCAGCTCGACGCGAGCGGGCGCTGGCTGGTCTGGGCGGCCACGCAGCGCGGTCACGACCACGACATCGCCGACTACGAGCTCTACCTCTGGGAGGTCGGGAGCGCGCCGTCGGAGGCGACCCGGCTCACCTTCCACTCGAGCAACGATCGCTGGCCGGACCTCCATGTCACGCCCTGACCCGGGCTCGCCCTCGCCTCGGGGCCCCGGTCCTCGCACCGCTGCGGGACGCTCCGGGAGGAGACAGCGGGGCCTGCCCGCGCTGCTCGTCTCGCTGGCGGCGCTCGGGTTCGTCGCGCTCAGCCTCGCGCCGCTCCTCGACCGCGCGCTGGCCCGCCGCGACGCGCGCCGGGAGCTGGCGCGGACCGAGGCGGCGCTGGCGGCCGCCGAGCGCGCCGGGCGCCGGGCACGTCCCCTCGACTGCCCCGAGCTGGCCGGCGAGGCGCTGCTGCGGGTGCGGACGGACGGTCCTCCGCTGGCGAGCTGGGGGAGCCTCGGCGGCTGCGGCGTCGGCGGCGGCGCCTCCAGCTCCACCGCCGGCGGCGCCAAGTGGATCGGCCGCGGCGTGACCGGCGGCCACCTCGATCTGCAGTGCATCACCAGCGAGAGCTTCGCCAAGGGAGGCTACTTCACCACCGTCAACACGCGCCTCGGCACCTGGATCAAGAACCGGTGGGGTGTCGCGCTGAACGTGCCGATCCTCTACAAGGTGCACGACGTGGACGTCCTCGGCGCGACCAAGCGCGCCGCGCTCCCCGGCTTCGGCGACCTCAGCCTGGAGCTCGGGCGCAAGCTCGGCATCACCAACGCGAACC
>JAKLHH010000779.1 GCA_022710245.1 Myxococcota bacterium | reverse complement strand
GGACCCGGACGGTACGTCCGCCGTCCAGCTCACCTGCTTCCATCGTGGCTTGAAGTTCGAGCACGGCTCGAGCTGGTAGAGGTAGCGCCCCTGCGGCCTGGTGAAGTTCTGCAGCCCGAAGCCAGTGAAGTCGCTGTAGGTGTACGGGTTCGTCCCCACCGGCAGGAACTTGGTCGTGGTCGTCGCGGGGAGCACCGGGTCGCCCTTCGCGTCCACGTCGAGCCGCGAGGCGAAGCTGTCCGCGTTGCTGATGCCCCAGATGTTGCCGGCGAAGTCGACCCCGACGCCGGTGATGCCGCTGCCCTTCGTGGACCAGTAGCTGGTGCTCGCGGTCTGGTCCTGGAGGCCGTCGGGGAGGTTCTGGTCGACGCGCCAGATGTAGCCGTTATTGATCGCCACCCAGACCTTGCCGCGGTTGTCGGCGGCGATCCCGCGGCTGTAGTCGAAGAGGGTCGGGTAGGCGATCCCGGTCCAGACGCCGCTCGCCAGGTTGGCGAAGCTCGTGCGGTCGGGGCGGTAGCGGTAGACGCGCCCGCTGCCCCAGCCGCCGGTCCAGATCTGGTCCTTGTCGTCGATGGTGATGCCGTAGGCCCCCTTCGGATCCCACGGCTGCTTCATCACGGGCCCGACCTGCGTCGGGTTCACCGTGTTCAGGTAGGTGAGGCTGCCGGCGTAGTCCGAGGACCAGAGGATGCGCTGCGAGTCGACCACGCAGCCGTAGACGTTGTGGCCCGGGTTGAGATCGTAGGGGCCGTTGAGCGCGCCGCTGCTCCCGTCGATCTTGTAGTAGCGGTTCTGCCCCGGGTGCTGGTAGGTGCCGACCCAGGCGTTGGAGGCGGCCAGGTTGGTGCCCGTGTCGAGGCAGATGGAGCGGCCCAGGTCGTCGATCTCGCCGTAGTTGACCGTGTAGAGGATGCACTCATCGTCGTCGCCGACGAACTCCGGCGGCTTGCCCGCGAAGGCGCCGGTGCAAACAGTGGCGGCGCTGTCGGGCTGGCCGTCGGCGTTGCAGTCCACGGTGATCTGGCCGTCGCCGTTCAGGTCGCGCGAGGTCTCGATGGTGCCGCTCTTGTTGCGGTCGACGCAGTCGGCGACGTCGTTGGCGATCTTGCTCGCCGAGGCCTGGCCTCCGAAGGCGCGGTTCGCGACCCAGACGTCGAAGTTGAAATCGACCGCCGTGCGCGAGGGCGCGTGGGCGAAGACGTTGGTGATCGGTTTGCCGTGCAGATCGACGCAGCCAGTCAGCCCGGGCTGGGAGTGGCAGGTCACGGTGAAGTAGCGCGCCACCTCCTTCACCTTGACGGTGTCGATCTTGGACACGGTGCCGCGGCCCTGGTCGTTGGTGTTGGCGATCCACATGTAGTTGAAGTTGACCTTGGACTTGTCGAGGATCAGATCGCCGTTCGCGTCGAGGCCGACTCCGGTCGCGTCCTTCACCCCGATGTCCGAGGCCGGGTCGAGCGGGAAGGGGTTGGCGCCGAGCTTGTTGCAGCCGGGGTCGCAGGTCCCACAGGCGTTGAGCACGCCCTCGTCCGTCTGGTTGTTGCAGTTGTTGTCCTTCCCGTCGCAGATCTCCTTGGCGCCAGGGTTCACGGTCGGGTCCTGGTCGTTGCAGTCGGGCCCGAGCGGGCAGTTGATGCCGTAGCCGTCCTTGTCGTTGTCGACGCCGTCGGGGCAGAGGGGCGGACCCACGTCTGGCTGGCCGTTGCTCTCGCCGACCCCGCTGTCGCTCGGCCCACTGCCGGTGGGGCCGGTGCAGCCCCGCCCGAGGATGATGAGGAGCGCGCCGGCCACGAGGACCAGGGCGACCGCTCCGCTCCCGCTGTGGCGCCGAATGGACATCGTGCCTCCCGAGTGTGTGCCTCTCCATCTTACTCCCATCGCGGCCACCCTCGCCAAGGGCGATAGAGCGGGCGACAGGACGGACACGACCTGCCTGCGCCACCGCGCACTCCCATCACAGCCCTCGCCAGGGGCGACAGCGCGGGGGACCGGACGGGCACGACCCGTCAGCGCCGCCCCGCCCTGGCCAGACGGCTTGCGTCCGTCGGAGGCTCCGGGCATCATGCTCCCGCCATGAGCGTGGTCCTCGAGAACGGCCTCAGCGAGGAGGTGCCGCAGCCCGCGCCCCGCCTCGGCCTCTGGCCGCTGGTGGTCGGGCTGCTGGTGGTGCTGGCCACCGCCGCGCTCTTCCTCGGCTACACGAAGCAGCGTGCGGGCGTCTGGCTCTCGGCGCCCCTCGACGACACCTTCATCCACTTCCAGTACGCGAAGCAGCTCGCCCGCGGCCACGTCCTCCAGTACAACGACGGCGACGCGCCGAGCACCGGCGCGACCAGCCTGCTCTACCTCTTCCTCCTCGCGCCCGGCTGGCTGGTCGGCTTCCGCGGGGTGCTGCTCCTCGCCTGGGGCTGGCTGGTGGCCGCCGGGCTCCACCTCGCCGGCGGCCTCGCCCTCTTCGGGCTGGTGCAGCGCCTGACCGGCCGGCGCGGGCTCGCCTGGACCGGGCTGCTCGCCTTCCTCCTCTGCGGCCCGGTGCTCTGGGGCGCCTACAGCCAGATGGAGGTCGGGCTCTTCTCGGCGCTGGTGCTGCTCACCCTCGGCGCCGCCGCGCGCGAGGAGGAGGGCGGCCCGCCGCCGCGGCCGTCCCGGCGGCTGCTCGTCTGGGGCTGCCTCCTCGCGCTGGTGCGTCCGGAGGGCGCGCTCCTCGCGGGCGGCCTCTCGCTCTGGCTCCTCTGGCGCCACCTCGCCGAGAGCCCTGCGCCCGCCGAGGGTGGGCTCCTCGCGCGTGCACGTCGCCTGCCCCGCGCGCTCTGGGCCGCGCGGCGCACGCTCTACCCGCTCGCGGCCGGCGTCGCGATGCTCCTCTTCTTCCTCGCGCTGACCGGCCGGCTGGGGACCAACGCCTCGATCAAGTCCCACCTCTCCGCGCTCCCTGACGAGCCCGGCCGCTACCTGGAGACCACCGTCGGCTGGCTGCCGATGACGCTGGAGATCCTCCTCGAGAAGTTCCCCCGCGCGCTGCTCCCGCTGACCACCCTCCTCGCGCTCGGCGGGCTCGCGCTCTGGGCAGCGCAGAGCGGCCGCCGCCGGGCGCGCTGCGGCGCGCTGGTCCTCGGCTGGCTCGTCCTGCTCACGCTCTTCTACTCGCTCGCCATCGCGCGACGTGATCACTTCGACCGCTACTACCTCCCCTACTTCGCGCTGGTGCTGGTCCCCGCCTGGTGGGCGCTCGGGCAGCTCGCGCGCCGGGGCGAGGCCGCGGCCCGCGCCGCCGTGATCGGCTCCGCCGTGCTCCTCGTCTTCATGCTCCCGGACACACTCTTCTGGGCCAGGCGCTTCGGCGACAACTGCCGCGACCTGGCGGAGCAGCACTTCCGCGCCGCCGCCTGGCTGCGGGAGAAGACCCCGCCGACGACGCGCATCGCGGTGAACGACGCCGGCGCCATCCCCTACCTCTCGGGGCGGTACACCTACGACCTCGTCGGCCTCGTGCACAACGCCTTCTACCAGCGGAAGACGGCGATGCCGAACAACGTCCCCGTCTGGGAGGCGCTCGAGTCGCTCCCTCACCGCCCCGAGCTGATCGTGGCCTACCGCGAGTGGATCCCCGACCTCGCCGACCTGCCGGTCTTCGTCATCGAGAAGACCTTCCCGCTGCCGAACCGCTCGATGGTCGCCAACGAGGTGAAGATCGCCTGGCGCATGCGGTGGGACCTCCTGCTCGACTCCCACGCGCTCCCGCTGCAGGCCGGGCGCCGCCGCGAGCAGGATCAGCTCGACGTCGCCGACCTCGCCAGCGAGGCCGCGCACCGCTACCGCCGCCTCGACGCGGGCCGCCCCGAGGGTCACCTCGGCCAGGCCCGGATCGGCGGTCGCGTCCTCGTCGACGGCGGCCGCCTGGTGCGGCGCGGCGAGGCGTTCGTGCTGAGGGCGGTGCCGGGGCAGGGGGCGCTGCTGCTGCTGCGCACCTCGGGCCCTGGTCCGCTCGACCTCGACGTGCAGGTCAACGGGCGCGCGGCCGGCCGCTGGCAGGCGACGCGCGGGCCCGGGCTGCAGGAGCACTCGCTCCCGCTCCCTGCCGCGCTCGTCGACCGCGAGCGCCTCGAGGTGCGGGTCACCGCGCGCGCGCCCTTCCCCAGCCTCCACTACTGGCTGGCGCAGTGACGCCGATGACCGCGCCAGCTGGCCCGCGCAGCGACCGCTCCGAGTCGTCAGCCGCGGCCGCTCCGCGCGACCGCCCAGCCTCGACGGCGCCGCTCGAGACGATCTGCTTCTGGTCGCTCCTCGGCCTGCTCCTCGCGCTCTACCTGGCCCCGCTCTGGGCTGCGCGCTATCTCCCGATGCTCGACCTCCCCATGCACCTCTCGCTGACCGCGGCGAGCGCCCACGCCGGGGACGCGGGCACTCTGGCGAGCCGCGTCTACGAGGCCCGCGGCGGCGTCACTCCCTACTGGACCTTCTACTCGGTGACGGCGCTCCTCGCCCGCGCGCTCCCGCTCCTCGCCGCGGCGAAGGTGATGCTCTCGCTGATCGCGCTCGGGCTGGTGGGCGGCTTCCTCGTCGCGCTGCGCGGCTTCGGCCGCAGCCGCTGGCTGGTCTTCCTGATCCTGCCGCTCCTCCATGACGTCAACGCGACGTACGGCTACACCTCGTTCCGGCTCTC
>JAKLHH010000778.1 GCA_022710245.1 Myxococcota bacterium | reverse complement strand
GCTGCCGTGGTGCTGCTCGCGCTCGCGGCCTACCTGAGCGGCCGCCTCGACGGACCGCAGCACAAGTCGCCTTTCGGAACGGCCCCAGTATAGTGGTTGCATGACGGCGCAGGCGGCAGCAGGCGCTCCGTCCCTGGCGAGTGCCAGCGGGGAGCAGCGGACCGTACGGGTGGCCGGCCTCTGGCGGCGGCTCGCGGCCACCCTGGTGGACGCGATCATCCTCTCGCCGGTCTTCATCCTCCTCGGCTACGTCGCCTTCCGCGTCACCGGGTACCGGCTGCCGGTCGGGCCCGACCTGCGCCTGGAGACCCTGGTCGAGCTCTTCCTCGAGGGTGGCGCGATGCTCTACAGCCTGCTCGCGATGGGGCTCGTCATCCTGCTGCTCTACGGCTTCCTCTTCATGGCCACGACCGGGGCGACGCCGGGGCTGCGGGTGGTCGGGCTGCGGGTGATCAGCATCTACGGCGAGACGCCGGCCTGGTGGCGTGTGCTCCTCCGCTGCGCCGGGTTCCTGCTCAGCGGGCTCCTGCTCGGCCTCGGCTTCATCTGGATCGCGTTCGACCGCGAGAAGCGCGGGCTCCACGACTGGATGGCCGGTACCTACGTGATCTCCAGACGGGGCGAGACCGCTCGCGCCCCGGCGCTGCAGAGCTCGTCGCCCGGCTGAGCCGTGGCCGGGCGAGGCGAGGCGACATGGGATCGAGGCTCAGCTCGCTGCTCGTTCAGGAAGGCTTCCTCACCCTCGAGGGCCTCAAGGACGCGCTCGCCCTGCAGGTGATCAAGGGCGGCCAGCTCGACACCGTCGTCCTCGAGAAGCGCCTCGTCGCCGAGGCGCCGCTCGCCGGCCTGCTCAGCCGCGCGACCGGCTACCCGGCGCTGGCGCCGTGGCTGATGGCCGGGCTCGACCCGGCCGCGGCGCAGGTGATCGACCTCGCCAGCGCCGAGCGGCTCGGCGTCTGCCCGCTGGCCGCCGGCCCCGAGGGGGTTCGGCTGCTCGTCGGCGACGGCGTCGACCAGCTGCACCTCGAGGAGCTCGCCTTCGAGCTGGGGCGACGCCTGGCGCCCTTCGCCGCGCCCGAGGCGCGCCTGCTGCAGGCCCGCGAGCGTGTCTATGGCGCCGCGCTCCCCGCTCGCTTCGTGCCGCTCCTCGCTCGCCTCGGCGAGGTGCCGGTGCCCGTGGAGATCCAGGTGATGCCCGGGGCGGTGCAGCTGCCGCCGCTCACCACCATCGAGCCGCGCCGCATCGAGCCGGCGATCGGGCACGAGAGCACGCCCGCGATCCGTGACGCCGAGCTGCCGCCCGAGGTCCCCGCCGAGGAGGTCGACCCCTCTCCGACAGAGCGAATACCGCTGCCGCCGCCGGAGGAGTACGAGGGGGCCGGGAGCGCGCCCGAGGGGACGCTGGAGTTCGTGCCGGCCGAGCGTAGCCTCGAGCCGGAGCCCGCGCCGCCGCAGACGCGGACGCCGGCCCGGCCGACGTTGACCGGGATCGGTCCCGAGGAGGCCGACGCTGGCAGCGTGGCCCCGCCCGGCAGCGTGGCCCCACGCGGCGATGGCTATCAGGTCCTCCAGCCGCTGGCCGAGCCGCCCGCGGTGCCGCACGACATCACCGACGAGTACCCGCCGCTCCGGGGACGTCGGCCAACCCAGCAAGGGATCGCGCCGGTGGGGCCGATGGTCTCCGAGCCCTCCGACGACCGTCCCGACGGGATGCCCCCCATCCCCGGCGACGCCGAGCAGGCGGAGGGCGACCAGAGCGAGGGCGAGGTGGTCCTCGCCGAGGATGAGCTGGTCCCCGAGGTAGGGGATGAGGCGCTCAGGCTGGCGCCGACGGCGGCTCGTCCCGCCACCGAGTTCGACGAGGGAGCGACGCTGCCCTACCAGTCGCCGCTCTTCGAGGCGCGCGCCGGCGTCGAGGCGGACCTCGAGCGCCTGCGCGCAGAGGACGAGCGGCGGCGGGAGGAGGAGCGCCGCCTCGTCGAGCTCCACGCCGAGGAGCGCCAGGCCGAGGAGGCCCGCCGCGCCGAGGAGGCCCGCGCCGAGCAGCTCCGCCTCGACGAGGAGGCCCGCGCCGAGCAGCTCCGCCTCGAGGAGCTCCGCGCCGAGCAGGCCCGCCTCGAGCAGGCCCGCCTCGACGAGGAGGCCCGCGCCGAGCAGCTCCGCCTCGAGGAGCAGCTCCGCCTCGAGGAGCTCCGCGCCGAGCAGGCCCGCGCCGAGCAGCTCCGCCTCGAGGAGGAGGCCCGCGCCGAGCAGCTCAGCCTCGAGGAGCAACACCGCCTCGAGGACCTCCGCCTCGAGGAGCTCCGCGCCGAGCAGGCCCGCCTCGAGCAGGCCCGCCTCGACGAGGCCCGCCTCGAGCAGGCCCGCGCCGAGCAGCTCAGCCTCGAGGAGGCCCGCCTCGAGGAGCAGCTTGCCGAGGAGGCCCGTCTCGAGCAGCTCCGCCTCGAGCAGGCCCGCCTCGAGGAGACCCGCCTCGAGGAGACCCGCCTCGAAGAGACCCGCCTCGAGGAGCAGCAGCGCTGGCTGCAGCAGCAGCGCACGCCGATCGCGCCCGGCGAGCGGCCCGATCTGCCGCCCTACGAGCCCACGCCGGTCCGGACGCCGATCGAGCCGCTCGAGCCCCTCGCGCCCCCGCCCCACGAGGGCCCCACCGAGCGAATCCTGATCCCGCCCCCGGAGGAGCCTCCGTCGGGCGCGCCCCCGCCCCACGAGGGCCCCACCGAGCGAATCCTGATCCTGCCCCCGGAGGAGCCGCCGGGCGCGCCCCCGCCCCACGAGGTCCCGACCGAGCGGAGCCCGGTCCTGCCGACAGCGCCCGCCGACGTCGAGGCACCGCCGCTCGCGGTCGAGGACGCCATCGCCGCGATGCGAGCCGCCAGCGACCGCGACCAGATCCTGCTCGCCGCTGCGCGAGGCGCCCAGACCCTCCTCGAGTGCGTGCAGGTCTACGTGCTCAAGGGTGAGGGGCTGCAGGGACACCTGGAGGTGGTCGGGGGCAGCGCGGAGTGGAGCCAGATCCGGCGGCGCAAGCTCTCCCTCGAGGCGCCCTCGGTGGTCTCCCGTGCCGTCGCCGAGGGCACCATCTTCATCGGGCCGGCGCCCGACACGGACTCCAGCCCCTCGGTGCTGATCTCGGCCGGCATCCTCGCCCTGCGTGGGGTGGCGCTGGTCCCGGTCACGCTGCGCGAGAAGACCATCTGCCTGCTGGCGGCCCATAACTACGATCAGCCGCTCTCGCAGCGCCTGCGCCCGCCGCTCTCGCGGCTCGCCGAGGAGGCCTCACGCTCCCTCGCCGCGCTGATCATGAAGCAGAAGGGGCGGCGCTCGCAGCCCTCGGCCCAGCTGGCCCCGCTCCCGCCGGAGGCGGAGGAGCCGGTGGCGCAGCGGCAGGAGCTACCGCGCGCCGAGGTGACGCTGGACGCACTGCGCGCACAGCTCGGTGCGGCTCAGCCCGGCCAGCCCGCGCTGCCCGAGCCGGCGACCGTGACCATGACACCGGCGCGAGCCGAGGCGCCCCAGCGGACCACGGCGCAGATGCCCGTGCGCCCGCGGACGCAGCGCCTGCCCGGCGGCGGCTACGCCTTCGACTCGGTGGAGCCCGTCGACGGCGCGAGCCAGCTCCGCACCATCCCCGACCTGAGCACGGCGGCGGCGGCGGCGCGCCAGCTCGAGGAGGAGGCGCGCTCCGCGGTGCCGCACCTGCTCGAGGCGCTTGAGCTCGGCGGGGCGACCGCCAGCGAGGCGGAGACGCAGCTCGTGCGGATCGGCGCACCGGCGCTCGGCGAGCTCGCGGCTCGCTTCCCCGGCCAGCTGCGCGTCGACCGGCACGCGGCGCGCGCCGGCCTGCCCCCCGTCTGGGAGTGCAGCGCCGTGCTCCGCGGCCTGATGGCCTTCGGACGCGCCGCGGTCCCCGCGGTGGCGCCCCTCTTCAACCACCGCGATGTCGAGATCCGCTTCTACGCCACCTATCTGATGTCGGAGCTGATCTTCCCCGAGGGCATCGCACTGCTCTCCACGCGGCTGCGGGACCCAGACCACGAGGTGCGCAAGATCGCGGCGCAGATCCTCCGCCGCTTCAAAGAGCTGGAGCTCTTCCCCGACGTGCTCCTCGATCTGCGCCAGGACCTGGTCAACCCCGACGCGCGCCCGAGACGGGCGGCCGCGGAGGCGCTCGCCGCGCTCGGCGACGCCGACTCCGTCCCGGCGCTGATCGAGCTCCTCGAAGACCGCGACGCCAGCGTGTCGGACACGGCCTACAACGCGCTGGTCGCGCTGACCAAGCAGGACTTCGCCCTCAACACGAAGAAGTGGGGCACCTGGTGGGAGCGCAACCAGCACCGGCACCGCCTCGAGTGGCTGATCGAGGGGCTGGTCCACAAGACCCCGGAGATCCGCGCCTCGGCCGCGGCCGATCTGGAGGAGCTGACCGGGCTCACGTTCGGGTACAGCTTCGATCTGCCCAAGCGGGATCGTGAGGTGGTGCGGCGGCTGTTCGTGGACTGGTGGGCGGAGACCGGGATGGCCAAGTTCACGCGGTAGCGGCTGTCCACGCTTCCACGCCAACGCTTTGTTGTCCACGCCAACGCTTTGTTGTCCACGCCAACGCTTTGTTGTCCATTCTGAGGCCGCGTTCCCCCCCACCCCTCTGTTTTCCACCCCCCCCCGCCGT
>JAKLHH010000777.1 GCA_022710245.1 Myxococcota bacterium | reverse complement strand
CTGCAAGTACAGGGTCGTGCCTGCTGGCATGGCGATGGCGTTCGGGTCCCAGGTCCCCGACTCGGCGCACACGGGGTGGGTGTTCAGGTGGGGTCCGCTGGACGAGGGGGCGTATTGGGCGCTCTGCCAGACCTCGCAGGTCGTCCAGGCGTCCGCCCCGACGTTCGTCTTGACGCCGACTGACCAGTCGCCCGCTGCCGTACCCTGCAAGGTGAGCTTGATCTCGATCAGCTGCTTGCTGGTCGGAACGGTCAGGTCGCTCAAGGTGCTGATGGAGGAGCCGGCGGCCATGGCGAGCTTGCCGCAGCTCCAGCTCGTGCCGGTCGCGGTCCAGACGTTCTTGTCGAAGGTCGTGAAGCCGTCGGCGAAGTAGAGCTTGTTGCAGCCGACCTGCGGGTCGCGGCCCGTGTCCGGCAGCCCGTCGCAGTCTGCATCGGCGGTCGTGCTCGCGCACTGCTGGTTGCACGTCGCGACGATCTTCGCTTCCTGGGACTCGGTGCACGGCGGCGCGTCGGGCTTGAGCGCGTCCTTCTTGAGGTCGAAACCTGGTGCGTCAGGCGCCAGGTCGGCGGGCGCGTCCCGCCGCCAATCCCACCGCGCGTCGGCTCCTGCTCCGTCGGAGGGAGCGTCCAGCACGCGGTGGTCGCGGCCGGCGCCCTGGTCGGTGTGAAACGGGATCAGGCGGTGGCACCCGGCGCCGAGGTGTACGACCATGAGCAGCAGGGTTGCGGGGCGCACGACCCTATCGTAGCAGATCGCGCTCAGCCGCGCCGGCAACCGTGCCAGAACACCGAGGTCCCACGGCGTGAAGCCGAGGGCGTACATGATCTGATAGGCGAGGCTCATGACCTGGAAGCATAGCTCCGGCCGCCGGCCCACGCGGCCGGATCGTGCAGCAGCTGAATGAACGAGCGTGATTCTCGATCGACGAGGAGCAGGGAAGCTGGAATGAGGCGGCGCGTGGGGCGCCGCGGGAGTCAGTGGTAGAAGGGTTGAGAAAGAAGTTGGGGACGCCTCGAATTTTGACTTGATGGTCAAAACACACTGGAGGTGCAAAGGCCCCGCCCCGAGCCGAACGAGCGGGCTCTCTGGTGGTGGTCCGCACCGAGGTCGCCCGCCGAGTGAGCGAGGGGTGGGGAGGGGCCCGCGAGCGGGGGTCCCCGCGCGCCGCCGGACGTCGAAGTGTTCGAGAATCGTGATCGCTGATTAGCCCCCCTGCGCGCTCCCCGCGGCGAGCCGCCAGAGCCAGGGCCCGAGGAGCAGCGCGGCGCCGGTCAGCCCCGCGATCCAGTTGCGGCGGCGGAAGGCCGCGTCCTCCTCGGTCGGAGCCGGGCGGAGCCACCAGCCCGCGGCCGCGCCGATGGTGACGCCGGCGAGGTGGGCGACGTAGTTGACCACGGTGTCCCCGACCGAGGCGACGACGATCGGCGTCAGGGAGGAGGGGATCACGAGGACGAGGAGCCCGAAGACCCGGAGGAGCTCGCGCTTACGGTGGAGCGCGGGCGCGCGCACGGCGAGGCGCAGGCGACCGAGGAGCGCGAGGGTGGCCAGCGTGTAGATGGCCCCAGACGCGCCCACGGCCGCGTGATCCAGCGTGAGCGCGGTGGCGATCCCGCTGGCGAGGAGCCCGAGCGCGTAGACCAGCGCCGTGCGGCCGAGGCCGAAGAGGCGGATCGCCACCCAGCCGAAGAGGAGCAGGCTGACCGCGTTCACCGCCAGGTGGGCGACGCTGGCGTGCAGGAACGCGTGCGTCACCAGGCGGTAGAGCTGCGCCGCCGGCGGCCAGCCCGTGAGCGCGCCGAGCTCGAGCAGCCGCTCACCGTGCTCGCCGGTGATGTAGAAGAACGCGCCGAACACAGCGCAGAGCCCGAGGAGCGGGCTCCAGGTCGGGTCGCGCGACGGGTCCGCGGTGGTGCCGGGCGCCGGCGGCGAGGGCTCGTCGTCGCCCGGCTCGGCCGCGGGGATCGAGCCCGCGTCCGTCTCGGCCCCTGCCTCGCCCTCTCCGGCAGCCGCCGCGTCCGCCTGCTCGGCGGCGCCTTCCGCCTCCGCCCCCTCCACCTGCTCCTCGAGGATCGAGGCGACCCGCAGGGCGGCCTCCTCGGCCTGATCGAAGCGGACCTCGACGCGAGACTCGAAGATGAACTGCGCAGCCCCGAGGAGCGCGCCGTCCTGGGTGCCGACCAGCCGCGCGTCGAGCCCCTCCTCCTGCAGGAGCTCGGTGATCATCTGCGCCTCGATCGGATCCGTCGTGCGGTGGATGACCACGAACTGGCTCGCCATGGCGCCTCCTCGGCAGACGGGCCGACCATAGCGCGCGAGAGCGAAGGACGTCCAGGTCAGGGAGGAGGGCGCCTGCGAGCGGCTGCTCAGTCGAGCTGGCCAGGGACGGCGAGGACGTAGTCGCGGCCGAAGTTGTCGTCGGTGTAGGTCGTGTTGTGGGCGAGGTCGGAGTAGGTGACGCGCAGGCGGACCTGCGTGGCGCCGGCCGGCAGCGACGCGTTGAACATCCAGTTCTCGAGATCCCCGAAGTCAGCGTAGTCGAGGCAGCCGCAGGAGCTGTTCGCGTAGGAGGCGATCGCGGTCTTCTTGGTCTTCCAGCCGTCCGTCGACCAGGAGACCTTGACCGACTTGTGGTAGCCGAGGTTGTGCAGGGTGATGGTGCCGCCGAGCTTGCCCGCGTAGGTCGTCGCCGAGCTCAGCACCACGTCGCTGCCGTCGAGGTCGATGCTCGGGTAGGTGGGGCGGGCGCCGACCGCCACGCGGTAGTCGCGCCCCTGGTTGTTCGCCCAGTAGGTCTGGCCCGCCACCGTGTAGCGCACCGCGAAGCGCACGTTCAGCGCGCCGCCTCCGTAGAAGCTGGCGCCGGGGAGCTTGAAGTACCAGAGCTCGTAGCCGGGCAGCGACGGAGCGACGTAGCTGGCCGCCTGGTCCTTCCAGGTGCTGCCGTCGGTGGTGTAGTGGACCATCACCTGCTTCTTCGGGGCGATGTTCTTCAGCTCGAGGTAGCCGTAGGCGAGGCCGTAGACGCCGGCCCCCCCGCACTTGCCGCTGCTGCAGTCGAGCACGGCCTTGGTGTAGAGGACGCGCACTGGCGTACCGTCGCCACGGGCGTAGGCGGTGGCGCTGGCGAGCGAGGGGTCCTCCTCCTCGCCGCCGCAGGCAGCGAGGAGCGCGCAGGCAGCGAGGGCGTGGATCCAGCGAGACGAGGGCGTGAGAAGCATTCGGTCCTCCGAGATCAGGGTGTGCTCGCCGGGAGCGAGCGGTTCGGCTGCTGTCGTCGCTGGCGCCTGAGCAAGCGGCAGGCCAGTCGCCGATCAACCGGGGAGACACGATCGCGCGGGCTTCGGCAGCGCCGAGGACGCGGTGGCCGGGCGTGGCGTTGCGAAGGGCAACGAAAGTGTGTCAGTCCGTCCGGCGCCGCTCAGCGCCCGACGCAGCGCCCGTTGCCGCAGGTGGGCACCAGCGTCCGGCGAGGCGCGCAGTCGACCACCCAGGGGCAGCGCTCGCTGATGAAGTCGGCGGAGAGCGCGCCGAGCTTCTCGGCGGTGGCGCGGTCCGTGACGCCGCCGCAGCTGGTGGTGACGCCGGCGGCGTAGAGGCCGCAGTCCTGGTCCTTCGCGCAGGTGCCGGGCGCCTTCGCGAGGAGCGCGGCGAAGAGCGACGAGAGGAGGCGGCAGCGCGGCTCCCCCTTCTGCACGCGGAAGGAGCAGCCCGCCGCGAGCTTGCCGTCGCGGTCGAGGCTGACGCAGCGGCCAGTCTCGCAGACAGTGCGCATCCCCTTCGACGTGCAGCCGTCCTCGCAGTCGGTCCCCAGCCCGCGCTGGCTCCTCAGCCAGGCGGCGCTGAGCGCGCCGAGGTCGCAGCGCCCCTCGCAGTCGCCGTCGGCGCGGCAGGCGTAGGGGGCCGCGGGGTCGAGGCTGGAGGCGGGGCCGGGAGGGGACGCGCTGGTGCCCCGCACCGTGCCCGCGCCCGGCGCGGGGGGCGCGGCGTGGTCGCGGCAGCCGGTCTGGATCAGAGCGCAGAGCACGATGGGGAGCGCGCGTTTCACTCGACACCTCGTTGGTCAGCGAACCTCGAGCCTCAGCTCGGTGATGCCCACGTTCTCGTCGCAGTCGTCGTAGAGGATGCGGATCTCGACGGCCGCGGCGGTGGGCGCCGGCAGCTTGAGCTCGAAGCTCCACGGCGCGGCAGGCGGTGGATGGACGCAGCCCGCCGCGCCGGCGATCCAGGCGTCGTCGCCCCAGAGCGAGCGAGGGTACCAGACGTCCTGCCAGCTGGGCCCCGGGTTGCCGCTGTCGCAGGTCCAGGCGCTCCCGACGAAGTCGGGAGGAGGCACGGCGCCGGTGAAGCAGGGGCAGGAGCCGCTCGACTCCGCCTGCGTGAGGCCCGCGGCGAAGGTGTGCACGTGCTGTCGCTTCCCCGCTCCGTCGATCAGGCAGATGGAGACGCCCTCGACGTAGGCCTTGTCCAGGCTCGCGGCCCCGGCGCTGAAGATCGTGCTGAAGGCGTCGGTCGAGAAGCGCTGCCGACCTCGCAGCCGGCCACGGATCTCACTGTAGGGCTCGCCGACCGCGAACTGCAGCGTGGCCTCGTTGCTCGTGGCGCAATCGTGGCTCGGGCTCGTGCACCCGCTGATCTCCGCGTCGAAGATCCACCCGGCCGGGCAGCTCGTGATCG
>JAKLHH010000776.1 GCA_022710245.1 Myxococcota bacterium | reverse complement strand
TGCTCGGTGACCTCAAGCAGTACGCGGGCAACGATCGCAAGCTCCGCGACCTCTATCGCGCCGCGGTCGTGGACGTCACCGGCCCGGATCTGCCGCAGGCCGAGGAGGACGAGAAGCCCCGCCTCCCGCCGGCGCCTCGCCGCGTCCGTCGCTGAGCCCTCACCAGCCGACCACGCCGTCATGGATCCCGCGGCCCGGCGCCGGGCTGCTCGTCGGCGCGGAGCCCGGCGGGTGAACGGCGAGGTGGAGCGAGAGCCCCGCCGTGGAGACGCGCACGCCGTCGAGCTCGAGGTTCTCCCAGAGGAAGCGCGCGAGGCCACCGCCGGCGCTCACCGCGATCCCCTGCAGCGACAGCGCGCCCGCGAGGCGCCGCTTGGCGAGGGACCGCCAGCTCCCCGCCTCACCGGTCGGCGAGGCCTCCGCGCGGAGCGTCGTCGTCCCGCGCTCGCGCACCACGTGCAGGCCGAGGAAGGTGAGCTCGCTCTCCCAGAGGGCGGCGTGCGGCTCGCCCCACGCGTCGAGCCAGCGCGGGGCCGCCGCGGCGCGCGTCACCTCGACGGGCGCGCCGGGCCGCGGCCGCACCAGCACCTCCAGCGGGCTGGAGCGCGCGTTGCGACAGAGCGCGAAGAACGCCGCGTCGCTCCCCTCTCCAGCGCGCGCCATCAGGCAGGCGCGGCCCGCGGCGTCTCCGCCCGCCGCGCCGATCGCCGCCTGCCAGCGGTGGCCGCCGCTCTCGAGGCGGCGCGCGTGGAGGTGGAGGGCATCGCTGGCGCCGCCCGCGCGGACCACGGTCGTCAGCACCGCGCCGGGCTCGCTCCACCCCTCGAGCTCGGGGTCGCAGCGCCGCGGCTCCTGGCAACGGAACGGGTAGCCTCGCGAGCTGTGGGCGCGCGCCCACTCACTGCCGAGCGCGTCAGTCGCGAGGTGGTTGACCAGCGCGAGCGCGCGCTGCCACTTGTCCGGGTCGTCGAGCCCGAAGGCGCGGCTCACCAGGCCGTGCCGCTTCACCTCGGCCGCCGCGCTCGACCAGGACTCCAGCTCGTCGCCGCCGTTGAGGTTGAAGAAGACGTACGGCTCGCCCTCCCCGACCAGCGCGCGCACCTCGGCCGCGGTGCTGACCTCGGGAGCGACGAAGGCGGCGAGCGGCCGTCCACCGCGCCTCACCCCCCGCAGGTCCCCGGGGCCGCGGCTCGCCACGTAGCGCCGGAGCTCCTCGCGGTCTCCGGTGAGGACGAAGAGCAGCTTGCCCCTCGCCTCGCTGGCCGGCCCCCGCACCGCCGGCCAGCGGCAGCCATCGGCTCGGAGGCCGCGCGAAGGGTCGGCGAGGTCGGTGACCGCGTCCTGAAGCCCGCTCGCGCCGCGGCAGCGCTCGAGCAGCGCCGACGGGCGGAGGAGCCAGGCGGGGTCGAGCCCGCGCTCGAGCGCGCGGTCGAGGTCCGCGGGGCCGTGCCCGCTCGCCGCGTCCCAGCCGTCCTTGAGGTCGAGCCAGACGGTGATCACCTCGTGCTCGGGGTTGGCGAGGTGGTACCCGCGCAGGAGCGTGAGGCAGTCGGAGAGGCGCTCGCAGCGCGCGCCCGTGTCCTCGCCGAGGCCGAGCAGCCCCAGCGTGTGGTAGTCGAACCAGTCGCCGCGCTCGCCGTCGGGGGACTCGACGCCCTTGCCGATGTGAAGGTCGAGCTCGATCGAGCGCACCCGGTGATAGCGGAGCTGGTCGAGGACGGGTTCGGCGCGCTGGTAGGAGTTATGAGACGAGCGCTGGGCGACCTGATCGTAGGTGACCTGCGGCCGCGCGGCCTGCCCCCGCGGCCCGGCCCCGCCGCGCTCCTCGCCCGCGCAGGCACCGAGCAGCGCCGCGGCCGCGAGCAGCGTCGCGGCGCGCGCGGGCAGGCGCGCGGGCAGGCGCAGGAGCGGGCGAGCGCGACCACGAGGAATTCGCCCCTCATCGCGGAGCCTCCGCAGGAGGCGAGCAGGGCGAATTGCGGCGGTCTCATCCCGGAGCGGCCGCAGGCCGCGAGGACCCGCAATTCGCCCTTCATCGCGGAGCCTCCGCAGGAGGCGAGCAGGGCAAATCCGCCCTTCATCGCGGAGCGTCCGCAGGACGCGAGGACCCGCAATTCGCCCTTCATCGCGGAGCCTCCGCAGGAGGCGAGCAGGGCAAATTCGCCCTTCATCGCGGAGCGTCCGCAGGACGCGAGCAGGGCGAATTGAGGGGTGCTGCGAGAGGGGCTGCGGCAAGACGGGTCGATGATAGCCGCCAGCGCCGGGGGCGGGAAGGGTGACAGCAGCAGAAAACTTCAGAAAGGCGCGATCAGGGTTGTTCGAAGGAAGGGAAGGAAGGCGCGATCAGGGCTGCTCGGCGAGGACCACGCCCGCCTGCTGGCAGACGCCTCAGAGAGGCGCGATCAGGGCTGCTCGGCGAGGACCACGCCCGCCTGCTGGCAGACGCCGCGCAGGTGCTCGCGGTCGGCGGGCTGCAGCCGCTTGTACGCGAAGGCGGCCGGCCGCGGGTCGCGGCGGTTGCAGGAGGCGAGCCCGAGGATCTTCACCGCCGCGTAGTAGTCCTCCGGGCTGGCGGCACCCTCGATGACGCGGTTCGCCTGCACCACGGCCTCGCCCCACTCGCCGGCGAGGTACGCCCGATCGGCGCGGCCCAGCGCCTCGCTCACCTCACCGCTGGTGCGCAGGCCCTCGCTGCGCGGACCCACGGTCGGCTTGCCCTCGGGGGCGGGCGAGGGCTCGGCGCAGGCGAGGAGCGGAAGGACGAGCCCGAGCGCGAGCCGCACGCAGAGGCGGAGCTGGCGCAGCCTCATGCGTGCGCCTGGCGCTTTGCGAGCCGGCCCGGCTGCTTCGACGCGTACTGCGCGAGCACCTCGTCGATCGGGTTCGGCAGGAACGAGGTCGGCAGCCCCGGGCGCCACTGGATCGGCACGCAGATGTACGAGACGTGCGCCGCGGTGGGGTTGACGTGGTGGGCGTAGCGATCGCCGAAGATCTGCTTCAGCACGTGGCCGGTGTCCTCCTGCACGATCTTGTCCTGCCCGCCGTAGATGCCGGTGAGCTTGAGGCTGCTGCCCTCGGCGATCGCCTTCAGGTTGAGCGGCTGCCCACGGTAGCGCAGGTGCAGATCCCCGTCGGGCCCGATGCCGCGGTCGTAGGAGGCGATGGCGAGGCGCACGAGGTCGATGGGGATGGGGAAGCGATCGGCGTTCGGCACCGAGATCCAGTAGGCGCCGGCGAGCTCGAAGCGCTGCTGCGGGGCGAGGTCCTTGACCTCGTGCACCGCGGCCCAGGCGCGGTTCTTCCAGCCGCTGGCGAAGCGCCCGAGCGAGGTCTTGATGAAGATCGCCTTCAGCGACATGTCGAGGCCGGCCCACATCTCGACCCCGTTCAGGTAGCCGCCGAGGAGCTGCGAGCGCGCGAGCTGGGTGGCCATCATCGAGCGCGGCAGGTTGGACACCATCTCCGCCATGATCTGGCACTTGCGACCGTCGACGGGCGAGACGAAGATCGTGGCCGTCTCGAACTTGGCGTCGGCGTCGCGCGGGCGGCCGGCGAGGTAGGCGAGGAGCTGCAGCCCGGTGCCGCAGTAGCCGCCGGCGATCATCTTGCGCTGGCCGTTGTGGACGAAGGCCACGCCGGCGAGCTCGTCGGTCTGGTCGATGAAGCGGTCGAGGGTGAGCGCGCCGAAGTCGCCGAGCTGGTGGCGGTCGCCCTTGACCTCCATCACATAGACGGGCACGCCGCGCTCGAGCCAGCGGTCGTAGAGGTTCGCCTCCGGGAGGAAGCGGAAGATGCGGTCCCCGTAGGGGATGAAGCCGCCGACCTGGAAGAGCGCGGCCTCCTGCCGCGGCACGCCCGGCTTCGGCGGCAGGTAGACCAGGCGGTAGACGTCGTTCTGGCTGAGGACCTCCTCGCCCTCGAAGCGCGCGGAGCCGAAGAGCTCGCTGCCGAAGCTCTGCACCAGCCGCTCGTACTTGCTGGCGGAGAGCGTGCGCTCGGCCATCTCCTCCACGTGCTGGGCGAGCGGCTTCTTGCCGGAGACCGCGTCGAGCCAGGAGGTCTCGATGTCTCGCCCCATCTCGGAGGCGAAGTTGAGCGCCGGGAGCAGTCCGCCCTCGATGAAGTGGCTGGTCATGTAGAGGCTGGCGCGGGCGCTGCGCAGCCCCTCCTCGACCACGGTGCCCGTCGCGGTGGTGCCGCGCCGCACGACATCCCGACCAAACCCGAGGAGCTTCCCGGAGACCTTGCCGATGCGAGAGAGCATGCGTCCTCCAGCCGAGGAGAGGGGAGCGTCGAGTATGTACCGCACCGGCGCGGGGGCGGCAACCACTTCGCGCGCCTCCGTCCCCAGATGCGGCGCGAGCGTGTCGGGCAGCGGTTCCCACTCCGGACCGCAGCGGGGTTCAGGCGGTGGCGAGCCCTTGCGCGCGCGGGGCGAACGTAATAGCTTCGGCCCGCTTCAGGACAGCCTGGATGACGAGGTGAATCGATGTCGAACAAGTGGCAGGACCTCTATCGTAGCAAGCTGATCTCCATCGAGGAGGCGGTCCGGAAGATCCAGTCGGACGACGACGTCATCGTCGCCCAGTGCGCCTCCGAGCCGCAGGGCTGCATGTCCAAGTTCCACCTGGTCGCGGACCGGGTGGAGAACGTTCGCGTCTTCTCGGTGCTCACCCTGAAGCCGTAC
>JAKLHH010000775.1 GCA_022710245.1 Myxococcota bacterium | reverse complement strand
GTGCGGGCGGGGCGCACCTCTTCTGGCTGGAGCCTTCGCGGGTCGCCCACGTCCACGCGGGGGCGGACCTGGCCTGGCCGGTCGCATCGACGGCGGAGGCGGTCACCGCGACGGGCAGCAGCTTCACGCTCTGCTCACAGGCCGAGGGCTGCGGCGACTTCGTCTCGGCGGCGCGCGACCCGAAGAGCGGCCAGCTCCACGTGGCCTACTTCGATCGGCAGGTCGACGCTCCCGCGTTGAAGGTGGCGACCAGCTCGGGCTGCGTCAGCTCCACCTGCAGCTGGAGCGAGAGCCTGGTCGACGGATCCACCGACGCCGACGCCGGGCCGTTCCCCTCGCTGGCGGTGAGCGGCGACGGGACGCTGAACCTGAGCTACTTCAGCGCGGGGACGCGCTCGCTCCGCTTCGCCCGCCGCGCGGCGGGCAGCGCCACCTGGGACGTGCTGACCGTCGAGGGACCCGCGGACGCGAGCAGCCGCACGGGCATGTTCTCCGCGCTGGCCATCGACGCGGGTCGTCAGACCCACCTCATCTATCAGCGGGAGGCAGCCGGCATGCGCTACCTCTACTACCGCACCGCCCCCTGCCGCTGAGCCGGGCCCTCCACGTCCTCCAGAACCTTTTCGCGGCTCGACCGTATTACCCCCGGGGCCGCGCAGTCCCTGCGGCCCGACGTGTCTCTGGAAACCCGAGCAGGAGAAGAAGGAGGAGAGCATGACGGCAGCGCGCAAGACCGCGGCCCTGATCTTCGCAGGTTGCGCCACGATGACCCTGCTCGGCTGCGTCAGGCCGCCGGCGGCGGCCTCGCCGCCGCACCCGGTGACCTCGAACGTGCCGGCGCTGGCCGTGGCCGAGGTGCCGGAGGCGTCCGACGGGCAGACGGTGACCTCGAAGGTGACGAAGGTGACCGTCTACTCGGACCGGGCGCGGGTGACGCGGCAGGCCACGGTGAAGTTGCCCACGGACCCGACCGTCTTCGCCTTCCGCAAGCTGCCCGGCTGGGTCGACGACGGCTCGGTGCGGGTCGCGGCCAGCGAGGGGCGGATCGTCGACGTCCGCGTCGAGCGCAACTTCCTGGCCCGGGCGACCGACGCCACGGTGCAGAAGGCGAAGGCGAAGGACCAGGCGCTTAAGGAGAAGCTGGACTCGCTCGACGACGAGCTCAGCGTCCTCGACGCCCAGAAGAGCCAGATCGAGGGGATCCGCGCCTTCTCCCTCGAGAAGATCAACAAGGACGCCCTCCTCGGCACCGTCAAGGTCGCCAGCTACGCGGAGGTGCTCGCCTTCATCGGCAACTCGCTGCGCGCGCTGGCGAAGGCCCGGCGGCTGGTGCAGCGGCAGCGGGACCAGATCGCCCCCGACTACCAGGCCAGCCAGCGCAGCCTGACCGAGATGGCGAGCCTGATGAAGCTCGAGGAGACCACCGTGCTGGTGACCCTGCAGAGCAGCCGGGCGACCCCTAGCACCCTCGAGCTGACCTACATGCTGCCGGGCGCGACCTGGGAGCCGATGCACGACCTGCGCGCGAGCACCTCGAACGCGAAGAGCGCGGAGGTCATCTCCTTCGCCGTGGTCACCCAGACCAGCGGCGAGGACTGGCGCAACATCGAGCTCTCCTTCTCCACCCAGTCCTCGACGGAGTCGGTCCGCATCCCGGAGCTCGAGGCGCTGACGCTCGGGGAGACCCAGACCGCGACCCGCGTCGAGACGAGCAAGGTCTCCTCGTTCCTGCGGGCGCAGGACGCCTTCCAGCGACAGAGCCAGCTCTGGAACAAGGTCCACCAGAAGAACGCGTCGGAGACGACCAACTTCGACCGCGTCTTCCAGAGCAAGCTCGAGTACCTGCAGGTCGTGCAGAACAAGACGGTCCAGCTCTTCGAGATGCTGCAGAAGCGCGGCACCACCGCCCATTTCAGGGCCATCGCGGCGCCGAGCGTGCGCGGCGACGGCCACCCGGTGCGGATGTTGATCGGCCACGGCACGCTGGCGGCCACGCAGAAGATCGTCGCCGTCCCCGAGCAGTCCTTGAACGCCGCGCGCACGCTGCAGATGACCAACACCTCGGGACAGGCGCTGCTGCCGGGCAAGGTCGCCCTCTACCAGGACGGCGCCTTCATCGGCGTGACCGAGCTCGACTTCATCGCCCAGAACGAGCCCTTCTCGCTCTTCCTCAGCGTCGCGGATCACCTCAAGCTCCAGCGGCGGCTGGACAAGAAGCAGAGCGCCCTGGTGAGCAAGAAGCGCAGCAAGATGAGGGCGGTCTTCGTCGTCACCGTCGAGAACCTCTCCTCCCAGGAGACCACGCTCACCGTCGCCGATCGGATCCCGGTCTCCGAGAACAAGGACATCCGGATCGACGAGGTGAAGATCACCGACGGGGTGAGGCCCGACTCGCGCGGGATCGTGCGCTGGGCCCTGAGCCTGAAGCCAGGCGAGCAGCGGCAGCTCCGCGTCGCCTACCAGGTCGAGTACCCCTCCGAGCTGATCGTCGAGACCCGGCGCCGGCAGAGCGTGGCGCCGCCGCGGTCGGCGAAGAAGGCCTACGCGTCGCCCGCGAACCCGTCGCGCGACATCGGCGAGCAGCTGATGGACCTGGAGCAGCAGCTGCGCTGAGCCCCGCGGGCTCTACTCCGGCCCCAGGATCCAGTCGACCACCGACCCGAGGTCGGGGAGCACCACCGCCCCCGCCGGGAGCTCGTGCTCGTCCCCGGGGCGATACTTGCCAGTCTGCACCAGCGCGGCGCGGAGGCCGGCGCCGAGCGCGCCGATCACGTCGGACTCCACGTCGTCGCCGACCATCAGCACCTCGGCGGGCGGCAGGCCGAGGCCCTGGACGGCGGCGCGGAAGAAATCGGCGGCGGGCTTGCCGAGGACGTGCCCGGTGACGCCCGCCGCGTGCTCGAGCGCCACCACGAAGGGGCCGGCGTCGAGGCTGGGGCCGTCCGCCTCCTGGAAGATGCGGTTGCGTGCCATGGCGAGGAGCGGCGCGCCGCCGAGGAGGAGCCGCAGCGCGGCGTTCATGCGCGCGTAGGTCATCGCCTCGCCGGCGTCGCCGACGACGACGGCGTTCGGCGGCTCTCGCTCGAGCCCGGCGAATTCGCCCTCCACGCCAGGGTGGACGAGGAGGAAGGGGCGCAGCCCGTGCTCCTCGAGGTAGCGGCGCGTGGCCAGCGGCGCGCTGTGGATCTCCTCGGGGGCGACGGCGAACCCGACCTCGCCGAGCTGCGCCGCGAGCGCGCGGCGAGAGCGGCGTGTGGTGTTGGTGAGGAAGCGGAGCGGGAGCCTCGCCTCGCGCAGCCGCGCCAGGGCGCGGAGCGCGCCGGGGAGTGGCCGGTCACCCACGTGGAGCACCCCGCCGATGTCCAGGATCACGCCTCGCGGTTCGCTGCGCATCCTCGATCCTCCCGCGGCCGCCTCGGCCGCCTCGCACGCCTCGCACGGTCCGCTTGACAGCGACGGCCGCTGTCCGCTCTCCTTGGCGGGCAGGAGTACACCATGTCACGACCGCCGAGGCCGAGCAACGTCACCGTCCCCGCGCTCCTCGCCGCGCTCGCGGCGCTGGCTGGCTGCGCGCACACCGCCCCCACCGTCGCTGGTCACCCCGCCGGGGGCGCCGCCTCCGTCGCGGACATCGCCGAGCGCGCCCTCGCCGGCGTCGTCAACATCTCCTCGACCAAGCGCGCCCGGGTGCGACCGGACCCCTTCGAGGAGTACTTTGGCCCGCTCTTCCGCTTCCACGAGATCCCCCAGGAGCGGCGCGAGCGCAGCCTCGGCTCCGGCGTCATCGTCTCGCGGGACGGGGTCGTCCTCACCAACAACCACGTGGTGGCCGGCGCCGAGACGATCCGCGTCACGCTCTCCGACGGGCGCGAGCTCGAGGCGCGCCTGGTCGGCGCGGACCCGCGCAGCGACGTGGCCGTGCTGCGCCTGCAGGGCGACCTCGGCGACCTGCGGCCGCTCCGCTTCGGCGACTCCGGCAAGCTGCGCCTCGGCGATCCGGTCCTCGCCATCGGGAACCCGTTCGGCGTCGGCCAGACGGTGACGATGGGGATCGTCTCCGCCAAGGGGCGCGCCAACATGGGCATCGTGGACTTCGAGGACTTCATCCAGACCGACGCCGCGATCAACCCCGGCAACTCCGGCGGAGCCCTGGTCTCGCTGGAGGGCGAGCTGGTCGGGATCAACACGGCCATCCTCTCGCGCACCGGGGGCTACCAGGGGATCGGCTTCGCCATCCCCTCCAAGCTCGCGCAGGCGGTGATGACGAGCATCGTGCGCCACGGCCGCCTGGTGCGTGGCTGGCTCGGCGCCGACCTGCAGGATCTGACGCAGGAGCTCGCCGCGGCGCTGGCGCTCCCGCGCGGATCGCGCGGCGTGCTGGTCGCCGCCGTCGAGGCAGGCAGCCCGGCGGCGCGCGCCGGCGTGCAGCGCGGCGACCTGGTGCGCAAGGTCAACGGCGAGGCGGTGGGGAGCGCGGCGCGGCTGCGCAACCTGGTGGCGGCCTACGGCGCGGGCGCGACGCTGCAGCTCGACGTGGCGCGCGCAGGGCGAGAGCTGCGCCTGCCGGTGCAGCTCTCGGAGACGCCGACCCTCGGCGCCGGCCACGCGCGTCTGACCGACGGTGATGGCCCGCTCGGGGGCGCCTCGCTGACCGGCGTCGACGACGCCGCGCGCCAGCGGTACCGCCTGCCGC
>JAKLHH010000774.1 GCA_022710245.1 Myxococcota bacterium | reverse complement strand
AGAGCCCGTAGTAGCCGGGGTGGTTGTAGAGCTTGGTGTGCGCCACCTCGTGCAGGATGAGCCCGGCGACCCCGGCCGTGGAAGCGGCGGCGAGGGTCGTCTTGCTGATGCAGAACCCCTCATCGAGGCCGCCGCAGGCCCAGGCCCCGCCGGCGCTCGCCTCGCAGCGCGCGAAGGTGGGCAGCTCCTGTGTCATCTCCTGCAGCACCTTCTCGGGGTAGGCGCCCGGGGTCCAGACGAGGAGCGCGTCCTTGAGGCAGGGCAGCATCTGCGGGCTGTGCAGGTTGGCGTGCGCGATGGTGATCGCCGCGGTGAGCTTCGCTCGCTCGGCCGCCGTGCAGCTGGCGTCGGGGAAGGTGATCGTGCCGTTGAGCGCCGCGCTCGACGAGCTCACGCTGCCGCTCGCGTCCTCATCTTCCGTCGCCAGGCAGCCGTAGCCGAGGATCGCCGGCAGCAGCACCGTGCACAGGCTCGTCATCAGCCGACCTCGTACGCTCATCCCGTCCTCCTTCTCTTTCCGTTGGACGCCGGAGCGCAGGGCGGTGAGTAGTTGCCTGAGCCTCGTGAAGCAATCTCTGCGCGGCAAGGATTGCCTGATCCCCACACTCTTCAGCAGGGACCTCCGCGATTGACCGCGGGCGGATCGAGCTGCAAGCTTCCGCGGCAGGCACAGCAGGTCACCTCGGCCTGCGCCACCCACTTGAGCGTCGAACCATCGCGATCGGAGGCGTGAGATGACGGGACAGATCCCCTTTGTAGAGCTGACACGAGAAGGACTGAGAGAGGCGGCGAAGGAGGCGGCGAGCCTCGCGCAGGCTCAGACCAGCGTGCGAGGGGAGGTGATCCGCACGATCAACACCCTCGTCGACACGCTCCAGCTGGCGGCCGACGTCGTCGGCAAGGAGATCTCCGCCACCATCGCCGAGCACAACGATGGACGGAGGGGCCAGCGCGGCGGCTTCCTGTCCCGCGCGGCCGCGCGGTTCTCGCATGACGGGCTCTGGGTCCTGCTTCACGAGGGGCGGGTCTGCGGCCCCCTTCACGAGCTCGGCGACCGCTTCGCGAATCCGCTCTCGAAGGAGGTCTGGTCAGGCATCTCCGCGTGGGAGGCGGTGATGACCTTCTTCCGGCGCACGAGCCCCATGAGCCAGGCGCTGCAGCGGCTGCGTGAGGGAGAGGGGGCCTACCTTCACGAGCTCGCGCAGTTCCTCGACGACGCCCGCAACTTCGCCGAGCAGCATCGGCACGACCAGGGCGACCAGGCCGAGCAGTCGTGCGAGGAGCTGGTCAGCAGGCTCCGCGACAAGCGCTCGGCGCTGCTGTCGGCGATCTGGTCACTGCGGAGCGCCGCCGACGAGTGCATCGCGAAGCTCCATTGACCCTCTGACCCTCGCACGCCCCTCTCCCTCCGACCTCTCCGACCTCTCCGACCTCTCCGACCTCGCTTGACAGCAGCCGCGCCATCATGGTCCGCTGCGCGCCGTGGCAGAGGACGGAGCGAGATGCCCCGCCCTCTGAGGGACCATGCGGCATGTCACTTGATCACGACTTCATCCTGGTGAGCGCGGAGGAGCTGGGCTCCACCGAGTACAGCGAGCTCGCGAGGCGCGAGGGCGCCGTTCACCTCCACGACGATCTCGTGGCCTACCTCCACGACTCGTTGCGCTGGATCCCCACCATCAACCCCGCCATGGCCGACGAGCGCGGCCTGGGTCTCAACACCCACGGCGTGACCGCCATCCTCCACGACGCGGCCGGCCAGGCGGCAGAGGTCTTTCACTGCTGGGCCGAGCTCTTCCGGCTCGGACCCGACATCCTCAGCCTGACCGGACAGTGGACCGCGATCGCCGGAGAGCCGGAGAGCGGCAGCTACGCCAGGATCGCCTTCTCACGTGACGCCGTGGTCCTCGCGCTGGAGGGGATCTCCGACGCGTGCCGCGAGGTGGCCCGCTCCGAGGGGGCGGCGGTCCTGTTCCACTGCGGCATCTGAAGGTCAGCCGCTGGCCCGAGGGTTATCCACGGCCCGAGGGTTATCCGTGGCGGATGATCTATGCGCTATAATCAAGATGAGCTGACGGTTGCGCCATCAGGCCGAGGAGCGCCACCAGAACGTGCCCTTCCGGCGGTCACCTCGCGGGGGGGGGTGAGACGCCGGCCTTCGCGCAGGCAGTGGCGAGACCCTTCTTGCATGCCCTCTCGTAGTAGGTGTTCGCCCTGGCGAGGTCCCTCCTGACGCGCTCACCCTTCGCGTAGACGTCCCCGAGGATGACGCAGGACACCAAGATATCGCCGGCGGCGCAGGCCTGCTCGAGCAGCGGCAGATAGCGACGCCCCCGCGGGTCTGCCAGAGCGAGCGCTCGGCAGGCCCCGGCCGCCTTTCCCTTGCAGGCCCGCTCGAGGAGCGCGGTCCCCTTCCGGGGGTCCTTCTTCACTCCCAGCCCTGCAGGAGCTGCTTGCCGTGGAGCTCGCACGACTGCATGTCCGGCGCGGCGGCCTCGCACCCGCGCCTCCGAAACGAGGCCACCAGCGTCATGTCAGCGAGGTACTCGGCGCGGTCGCCGCAGGCGCGTCCATCGCCGAGCGTGCACGCGCGCTCGAGGATCTGCTGAAGCTCCTCGAACCGCGGCGCGCCGTGCCGCTCCTTGATCATGGTGTCGATGGTCCGCCGACAGGCGCTCCTCTGTCCGCCGAGGCACGCCTTCTTGTCCTGCGCGAGGTCGGCGCCCGCGTCGCCCCCCAGGCCGAGCGTCAGGGCGGCGACCACCAGAGCCAGCGAGCGAGCCATGTCGCCTCCGTCGGATAGTGGCCACGCTACTCGTTCCGCGAGGAGACCTCAAGGCTCGGACGTGAGGCGGACACGCTGAGGTCACCCGGCGTCAACGGCCCCGCGCCGGCACCCGGTGGATCCACCGCGCCAGGTCCTCGACCAGCTCGCGCGCGACGTGGCCGTGGCGCTGATACTCCGCGGGGAGCGGGCGGCCACGGCCGGGGAGCAGCAGGTGGTTGAGGCGCGGATAGAAGCGGAAGCTCGCCGCGGGCGCCGCGGCCAGCGCGAGGCGCCAGGCGCGCAGATCCTCGCGACCCACCTGGTAGTCGCGTCCGCCCTGCACCACGAGGAGCGGGATCGAGAGGCCGAGCGCCGCCCGGGCAGGTGGGTGCGCCCGGAGGTCCAGCCAGTAGCTGCCGCGGGTCCCGTTCACCACCTGGTCGGGCTCGAGCGGCGCTGTGTCACGCCGGTGCGCCTCGACCGCGACCTCCGCCAGCAACCGCTGCTGCTCGGCGGGCGAGCGCCGGGAGAGCGAGAGGAGGTACCGCATCTGCTCGAGGAGGAGCACGCCCTGCGGCCTCGCTGGTGCGGCGAGCAGCACCAGCGCCGCCACCCGCGGGTCGGCCGCCGCGAGGCGCGGCGCCACCGCGCCGCCGAGGCTGTGACCGACGAGGACCACGCGGTCGGGGTCGACGCCCGGGGTGCGGCGCAGCAGCGCGAGCGCGCTGCGCGCGTCCTCCATCGTCTCCTCGTTCACCGTCGGCAGCTCGCTCGCCGCCAGCCCGCGGTAGCGCGCGGTGCGCTTGACGTAGCGGAGCACGGCGACGCCGCGGCTCGCGAGGCCCCAGGCGAGGTCCTTGAACGGCTTGTTGGGGCCGAGCGTCGCGTCCTGATCACTCGGCCCCGAGCCGTGGACGAGCACCGCCGCGGGCGCCAGCGCCGCGCCGCGAGGGAGCGTGAGGGTGGCGGGGAGAGGGTAGCGCGCCGTCCCCACGGTCGCGCCGCGCTCGACGAAGGCGCCGCGCCGCACGTAGCCCGGCGCCCGCCAGCCAGGTCGGAAGAAGAGGTCCGTCACCACCAGCCAGTGATCGATGACCAGCCGCGCCAGGACGGGCCGTCGCGCGAAGGCGCATTCGAGCTCGACGGTGGCGGCGAGGGGGGTGGTGGTGACCTCGGCGCCGAGGATCTGCCCCGGCTCGCCGTGGCGGGCGCGGAGCTGCGCGAGCGCGGCGCCGAGCTCGGGCAGCCGCCGCGCGAGCGGCGGGCTGAGCGTCGCGCGCAGGGACAGCCAGTCGGCGCGCCGCAGCAGCTCGAAGGTCTCGCGCGCCACGCGGGTGAGCAGCTCGTCGCTGTAGGGAGCCCGGAGGCGCAGCCCGCGGACGTGGCGGTCACGATCGACGACGACCTCGAGCGCCACGTGGCCGTCGGCGACGGCGATGAGGAGGCAGACCGCCTGCAGCGCGCCCCGCGGCTCTTGGCGGAGCAGGTAGACGTCCGACCGCGCGTCGCCGCCCACCGCCTCGCGCCACTGAGCCGAGAGCGTGTCCCGCGGGAGCTCACGCGCCAGCTCGGGGTGCAGTCGGCGATGCGCCGCTGCCATGTCGCCGGCGAGGAGCTCGCGGACCAGCGCGCGCGCGGACTCGAGCGCAGCCTCCGCCGTCGAGGTCGAGGCGGAGGGCGAGGCAGCGGGCCGCGAGGCCGGGCGGTGCGGCGGCGGGGAGGTGGTGTCGAGGAGCCCGCGGGGCTGGACGGGCGGCGGCGCGCAGGCGCAGTGCGCCAGCGCGAGCGAGCAGCAGAGCCGGAGCGCGATGTGAGGCACCAGGGGTCTGACCCTCGAGCGTCAGGTCGGTTCCCAGGTAATGGTGTGGTCGCGGAGGGCGCCCACCGAGCGCCGTGATGGACGCTCTGCTGCCGGCCTTCCCGCGCGAGC
>JAKLHH010000773.1 GCA_022710245.1 Myxococcota bacterium | reverse complement strand
CGAGCTCGCGGCCGCCGCCGAGAAGGACCGCAGCGCCGGGCGCGCGCTGATCACGGAGCCCGAGGGCAAGGAGCTCGGCTACTACATGAGCGACGACGTGCGCACGACCGCGATCGTGCTCGACACCTTCCTGCAGCTGCGGCCGGCAGACCCGCTGGTCGCGCGCCTGACCAGGGCGCTGCTGCGCGCGCGCCGGCGCGGCGCTGGCTGGGAGACGACCCAGGACAACCTCTACAGCCTGGTCGCGCTCACCGACGTGGCCAGGCGCGGGGGCAAGCGCCACGGCGCGGTGAAGATCACCGCCGGCGACAAGGTGCTGCTCGAGACCGCGCTCGACGGTCCGGCGCCGCGCATCCGGCGCGTCAGCCTGCGGCTCGTCGACGGTGGCGTGCGCGCCGGCGCGCTCAAGATCGTGGCGACGGGCGGCGGCAAGGTCCACTACTCGGCGCGCGTGCGCTTCCGGCGCAGCACCGCCGAGCAGCGAGCGCGCTCGCGCGGCATGACGCTCAGCCACGCCTACCTCGACGCGAAGAGCGGCAGGCCGCTCACGCAGGTCAAGGCGGGCGAGGTGATCCGGGTGCGGCTGACGGTGGTCGCCCCCGAGGACCTCGCCCACGTCGCCGTCACCGAGCGGCTGCCCGCCGGGCTCGAGGCGATCAACATGCGGCTCACCACCAGCTCCACCTCCGGCAGCAAGGAGGAGGCCGCGGCCGATCGCGACACCTGGCGGCCGGCGATCAGCCAGGAGCTGCGCGATGACCGCGTGAGCTTCTTCACCGAGCGGATGGAGCAGGGCACGGAGGTGGTCGAGCTCCTGGCGCGCGCCACGACCCCGGGGACCTACCTCGTCCCGTCGGCGACGTGCGAGCAGATGTACGCGCCGGAGGTCCACGCGCGGACCGCGCTGCGCACGTTCAAGGTCGTCGCGAGATGACCCGGCGTGCCCTCGCGGTCCTCCGAGGTGGTCGCGAGATGACCCGGCGTGCCCTCGCGGTCCGAGGTGGTCGCGAGATGACCCGGCGTGCCCTCGCGGTCCTCCAGGGTGGTCGCGAGATGATCCGGCGTGCCCTCGCGGTCCTCCGAGGTGGTCGCGAGATGACCCGGCGTGCCCACGCGGTCCTCCGAGGTGGTCGCGAGATGACCCGGCGTGCCCACGCGGTCCTCCGAGGTGGTGGCGAGATGCTTTGGCGTGCCCTCGCGGTCCTCGGGCGACCTCGCCTGGTCCTCGGCTGCCTGCTCGGCGCGGGGCTCTGCCTCGCCCTCGGCTGGCGGCTCGTCGTGGCCTGGTCGCCTTACCCCGCCGCGCTGCTCGAGCCCCGGCACGCGGCCTCGCTGACGGTGCTCGATCGGGCGGGCCGGGTGCTGCGCCAGTCGGCGACCGCGGGCGGCGGACGCGAGAGCTGGGTGCCGCTGCGGCAGATCTCGCCCCACCTGGTGCAGGCGACGCTCGCGTCCGAGGACCACCGCTTCTTCTCCCACCGCGGCGTCGACTGGCTCGCGCTCGCGCGCTCGGCGACGCTGAACGCCCGGCGCCGGCGGATGGCGTTCGGGGGATCGACGCTGACGATGCAGCTCGTGCGGCTGCTCGAGCCGCGGCCGCGCGGGATCGCGGCCAAGCTCGGCGAGCTGGTGCTCGCGGCGCGGATCGAGCGCGTGCTCTCGAAGGAGCAGATCCTCGAGCAGTACCTCAACCGGGTCTACTACGGCTGCGGCGCCTGGGGCGCGGAGGCCGCGGCCCGCCACCACTTCGGCAAGCCGGCGAGCCAGCTCTCCGTCGGCGAGGCGGCGTTCCTGGCCGTGCTGCCGCGCGGCCCCGAGGCCTACCACCCCTCCCGCAACCTGGGCGCGGCGCTCGCCCGCCGGCGCCACATCCTCGAGCTGATGGTGCGCCGGGGCGCGCTCCGCGCCGCCGACCGCGCGCTCGCCGAGCGCACCCCCCTCGCGCTGCGGCGTGAGCGCCCCGAGCTTCGCGCCGGCCACTTCGTGGATCTCGCGCTCGCCGAGCTCCCGGCCGCGGCCAGGCGCGGGGCGACCGTGCGCACCACCCTCGACGGCCCGCTGCAGAGCGAGCTCGAGCTCGCGCTGCGCCGGCACCTCGACCGCTCGCGGCACCTCGGGATCGGGCAGGCGGCGCTGGTCGTGCTGCGCAACAGCGACGGCGCGATCCTGGCGCTGGTCGGCTCGCGCGACTACCACGACGAGCGGGCCGCGGGCGCCACCAACGGCGTGACCGCGCGCCACCGCCCGGGCTCGACGCTCAAGCCCTTCGTCTACGCGCTCGCGCTCGAGCGCGGCGACACCGCGGCGACGATGGCCTACGACGTGATCCTGCCGCACGAGACGGGCGAGGAGTACACCGCCGAGGTGCGCCAGCACGGCTTCGGCCGCTACCGCGAGGCGCTCGCCGGCTCCTACAACCTCGCGGCGGTGCACACGCTCGAGCGCGTCGGCGTGCCCGCGCTCCTCGATCGGCTGCGGCGCGCGGGGCTCGCGGGCACGCTCGACTGGCCCGACGAGCGCTATCGCGTCGACCTCGCGATCGGCGAGGCCGAGGTGCGGCTCCTCGATCTCACCGCCGCGTTCGCGATCTTCGGCCGTGGCGGCCAAGCGCTCGCGCCGCGCGCGATCGAGCGGGTCACGGTCCCGGGGCAGCCGGACCTCCCCGCGCCGCGAGCGCGCGCGCCGGAGTCGATCTTCTCCGCGCGCGTCGCGACCCTGATCTTCGACATGCTGTCGGATCCCGACGCGCGGCGGCCGATGTTCGGCGACGGGGTGCCGCTCGCGCTGCCGTTCCCGGTCGCGCTCAAGACCGGGACCACGCGCGCCTACACCGACAACTGGGCGCTCGGCGTCACTCGCGAGTACACCGTCGGCGTGTGGGGCGGCAACTTCGACGGGCGGCCGACCCACGGCGCGATGGCGATGCGCGGCGCGACCCCGCTCCTGCGCGCGGCCTACGTCGCGCTCGCGGCGCGCTTCGGCCCGCCGAGCGCGCCGCCGCGACCCGAGGGCCTGGTCGAGGCCGCGGTCTGTCCGCTCTCGGGCCAGCGCCCGGGACCCCACTGCGGCCGTCACAAGCGCGAGCTCTTCATCGAGGGCACGGTGCCCCGGGAGAGCTGCAGCTGGCACACCGTCGCGTGCGGACAGCCGCGCGTGCGCTACCCGGCGCCGGTCGAGAGCTGGGCGCGCGCGCAGGGCCTGACCCGGAGCGCCGCTGGCCCCGACGGCGGCGGCGGCTGCGACGAGGACGCGCCTGGCGCCTCTGCCCAGCTCCGCATCCTCTACCCGGTGCAGGGCGCGGAGTTCGTCCTCGATCCGCACCGGCCGCGGCGCCACCAGCTCCCGCCGCTGCGCGCGAGCACGCGCTCGCCCGAGCTGCGCTGGAGCGTCGACGGTGTCCCGGTCGCGCGCTGGCTCCCGAGCCCTGGCGCGCATCGCGTGCGCGCCGAGCTGCGGGGACGCTCGCACGAGGTCACGGTCACGTACCGCTGAGGTGCGGCACGGTCACGTTCCGCTGAGGCGCCGGCCTCGGGCGCTCGGCGGGAGGTCTCCGTCGTCAGGGATCGGCGTACTGCAGGTCGCCGAAGCCGAAGCCCGTGTCGGCGCGACGATGCGAGGGCAGCGCGAAGATCAGCATCGGCACCGGCAAGAACAGCGTGGTGAGCGCGAGCGCCTTCTCCCACCTCGTGCCCCGCGGCGAGAACCCGCGCTTCAGCTTCTGGCGATAGGCGCGGCTGGCCCGGTCCGGGTCGTCACGTCCGAGCCTCGCGTACCGGCTCGCCCTGGCCGGGTCGCGCCGGACGCCGAGCCCCTTCGCGTAGACGTGGGCGAGCGCGCGGCAGGCCCGCTGCTCCGACCCGCTGCACGCGCGCTCGAGGAGGGGCACGGCCTCGGCGACGCGGCTCCTGAGCAGCACGAGCAGCCGCCCGAAGGCCTCGCAGGCGTGCGAGTCCTTGCCCGCGCACGCCGCCTCGAGGAGCGGCGCCGCCCGCCGCAGCTCGTTCTTCGCGGCGAGGCGCAGGCCGGCGTCTCGCTGGCACTCCGGTCGCCCCGAGCACGCGCGGATGAAGCTCGTCGCCGCCTGCGCGGCGTCGTAGAGCGCGCCGCGGATGAGCCGGACGCGGCCGACCATGAAGCAGCTCTCGAGGAAGCCCGTGTCACAGGCCGCGCTGAAGAGCGAGAGCGCGGCGTCCCGGTCCTGCGCGGCCCCGCGCCCCTTCCAGAGGAGCTCGGCGCGGACATGACAGGCCCGCTGGACTCCGGCCGCGCACCCCTCGGCCAGCACCGGGTGGGCGCGCGCCTCGTCGAGGAGGAAGGTCAGCCGCGGGGCGAGGCCGGCGTAGATGAGGCCCCGCACCGACGCGCACTCGCCAGCCGCCATGCCCTCGGGCAGCCGACGCGGCGGAGCAGGGCGTCGATCCGCGCCGGGTCGCGCCCGACCTCCTTGCCCTCCTTGTAGCCGTGGAGCGTCTCGACGCAGAGGTCGCCGTCGCCGAGCTCGCAGGCCCTCTCGGCGGCGCGGTGCGCCTCGCGCAGGTCCCTCGTGACCATCGGCGGAGCGCCGAGCAGGTAGCCCGAGCGGAGCTCGCGGCAGGCCAGGAGGTCGCCGAGCCGGCAGGCTCTCCAGAGCGCCAGGCGCGAGCGGGCCGGGTCCTCGAGCGCGTAGGCGAGCCAGCGGCAGGAGGGCGCGTGCCCGAGGG
>JAKLHH010000772.1 GCA_022710245.1 Myxococcota bacterium | reverse complement strand
ATCTTGCGCAGGGCAATTCGCTCCATGGTCGGCCTCTCGTGGAGTGGATCCATGAGATGCCAGGCGCCCGTGACAGGCCGACGACGGTGAGGTGAACTCGGGCCGCCTGGATCCCGATCCGGCGCGGCCCCGCGCTCAGATGTGCTCAGGGGTCGCGCCGCGCCTGCAGCCCCTGCTGCAGCGCCGGCGGCAGCCGCGAGAAGAAGTCGTAGCCGGTCCTCGCCTCGAGCTCGGTCACGGTCGTGGAGAAGCTGCTCCACGGCCTGCCGGCCGCCGCGCCGCTGTTCGGCATGGCGACGGCGAGGACGCGCGCCCGCTCGTCGAGCTGGGGCACCGTCTGCCCCGGCTCGAGGACGACGGCGATCTTGAAGAGCGCCTCGGGCACCGCGATCCGCCTCGCGGGATCCTTCGACCCGATGGTCGGGCAGCTCGTCGGGAGCGCGCCGCTGCCGCCGCAGCCGGGCGGGTAGAGGCCCCCCGCGACCACGTGGACCGTGCTGCCGGCGAGGGCGAGACCGCGCGTGACCGCCTCGAGGGCGCGCCAGGGGCCGCGGTTCAGGGCCGGGTGCTGCGGCAGCAGGTTCGCCGTCGAGAAGGTGGCGCGGTTCTCCTCGAGGCTGGCGGTGCGCGCCTCGGAGGGGACCAGGTGCCCGCGATCGAAGCCGCTGCTGGTGTAGTCGCTGCTGTGGACGCGGTAGAGGCCGGCGGGCAGGTCGGGGTCGGGGTAGAAGCCGCCGGCGTAGCGATCGACGGGTCCGAGGTCGAAGCCGCGCTCGCACCAGCTCGCCCAGCGCGGGCCGTTCCGCGCGGGATCGAGGGCGAGGACATACTGCGATCGCGCCAGGAGCTGCACCGCGCCCGCGGCCCCGCCGCCCGGCAGACCGAGCGCTGCCTGCACGGCGGCCGGGTCGGCCTGCAGGGTCCACCAGATCGACGTGTAGATCCGGCGCAGGTGGAGCGCGCCCCCCTCGCGCTGGACCGCGTAGCGCTCGCTGCCCTCGACGCCGGCCGGGTGGAGCTCGAGGTAGAGCGTGCTCGCCGGGCGGCGGCAGGTGAAGGTCCCCTGGTCGACGGCGTGCGCGACGCCGGCGCGCTCGCGGCGGAACGCGCCGTCCGCCCGCAGCTCGAGCTGGCTGAGCTCGCCGGCGGCCGCGGGGCGCACGAAGACGCCGGTCGGGCACGAGGCGGCGTCGGCCTTGCCGGCCGCGAGGTCCGGCGCGTCGAGGACGTCGTCCTCGGACCAGCTCGCGGAGCAGGCCCCGAGAACGGCCCCGGCGAGCAGCGAGAGCAGCGCCGCGCGGCGGAGCCGCCGGACGGGCGCTGGCGCGTGGCCGGGCGCGGGCAGGTGGCTGGACGCTGGCGGGTGGCTGGACGCTGGCGGGTGACCCATCGCTTCCTCCTCGGTCGGAGGCTAGCGACGGTCCCTCGAGGACGATATGAACTGGTTCATGCGGCGCGCGCGCACGGCTGCTCAGCTGGCGGTGACCCTCGCGATGAACTGCCGCGGTGTCGCCTCGTACCAGGCTCAGCGCAGGCCGCGGATGATGGTGCCCGCCGCGACCCCGCCCAGGAATCCCACGGTGGCCCCGACCGCCAGCGAGGCTGCCCGGTCGCCCGCCGAAGAGCCATAGTCGCGAGGTTCCCACTGTGCCTTCTCCGCGGCACTTCGGGCCCGGCGGGCATCACGGTCCGCGTCCATCTGGTTCCAGAGCTTCGTGGGCTGGAAGCGCGGCCGCTTGGGGAGATCGGTGAGGTTGGCCTCCTCGCCGTTCAGCACGTGCCTGGCTTCCTCCATGTACCGGGTGCCGGTGTACGTGTGGTGCCGGGCGGCCTGTTTCTGCCAGTCCTGGTAGTCCGCAGGGGACTGCCAGCTCCGGTAGCGGTTGGCGAGGCGCGAGAGCTTGAGGCTGAGGGAGGCGCCACGCTCCAGCGGCTGGCTGAGGTTCAGAGCCGCAGCCTTCGCGTAGTGGGCTTGCCCCTTCCGCTCCAGGGACTGGGCCCGCTTCTCGGGCGACGCCCGGAAGATCTTCGTCCACCCGGCGGCGATCCGCGCCCTGAGCGGCTCCGCCGAGGCGACGCCTGACATGGCCAGCATGGTGATTCCTATCGCGAGCATCAGCAGTCTGGTGTTCATCGCTATTCTTCTGGTGTCCATCGGTGTCCTCCCGAGGGCCAGCATATGCATGGGTTGAGCCACGCACGAGCCTTGCCGGCTGTTGCGATACCTTCTGAGTTGGTGGCTCCTGCCGTCACCTCTCGCGACGGTCGGCTGGCGGAGTGCGACAGAGCTGCGCGGATGGAGCGACGGGGGGCCGCGATGCGGAGCGCGACGCGCTGGCGCACCAGGTGACGCAGCAGCGCTGCGGGGTCGCAGAAGCTTTGGCTGCTGGACGCGGCGGTTACGTGACGCGGCTGCTGAGTGAAGCAGCTGGTGAGTGACGTGGCTGGTGAGTGAAGCGGCTGGTGAGTGAAGCGGCTGGTGAGTGAAGCAGCTGGTGAGTGAAGCAAGGGGCGCGTCGACCTCCGGAGCAGGAGCGCGGGTCAGTTGCCGGCGGGCTGCGCCTCGGGGCGGTGCGCGATGATGAGGTTCCGGTAGTCGCGCTTGACGAGAGCCTCGGCGCGCCGTCGCACCTCGGGGCCCTTGCCGAGCAGCACCACGATGGCCTCCTTGCCGATGGCGCTCCACTCGGCGCGGCGGGTGACGCGGGTCTGCAGCTGGAACTTCCGCGCGTCGCGGCCCTCGTCGCCCGCCGGGATACCCGGGAGCTTCTCGACCTGGCGCCACATGCGCCGCTCGGACGCCAGGCGGTGCGAGGTGAAGTCGAGCGCCCCCGGTCCCTGCAGGTTCTCGTCGAGGGAGTCGTACTTGATGATCTGCTGTGAGATCTCGAAGCCGAGCTCGCGGCCGAGGCCGGCGAGGACGCCGTTCGCCGCGAAGGTGCGGCTCGTGGTGCGATCGAGGTTCTTGTGGTCCTTCCAGTAGACGCGCACGTCGAGGTCGCTGTCGGGCCTGGCCTGGTAGCCGTAGTGCGCGTGGGTGCGGCTGCCGAAGAAGACCACGGCCTCGGCCTCGGCGAGCTCCGGCGCGGTCCGCACGAGGCTCATCAGCTTGCTGAAGCTCGCCTGCGTCATCCCGGTCGGCGTCGCGATGCGGCCGAGCGGCTTCCAGCCCCGCTCCCCGGCGAGCGGCGTCACGCCGGCTCGCGGGCGGTAGGTCTGGCGCAGCCCCGGGGCCGCGTCGGCGGAAGCGACGGTGGCGAGGGTCAGGGCGACCGCCAGGGTCAGGGTCAGGGGTAGACGACGGGTCGGGCTCAGGGGCCGGGTCGGGCTCAGGGGCAGGCGAGGCAGAGCGCGCATGGACGGAGACATCGCAAGATCTGCACCGGGTCGAGTCGGCCGGGATTCCGAGGGCTTCCGTCGCTCGCTCGCGCCGCGCTGGCCAGGCGAGGAGCCAGCGCCGGCAGCCCCTTATGGGCAGCTGCTCTTGCTCTGGCGGCCGGGTGCCCGGCTCCGGCAGCTACTCTTGCGCTGGCGTCGTCGTGCCCGGCTCTGGCGGCGTGCCCGGCGTGGGCTCCGGCGCCGGCGTGGCCGCGAGCAGGCACAGCGGCCGCGCGATCAGCTCCGCGCCCCCGTCCGGCTCCCAGCGCTGCTCGCCGGCGGGGTGCTGCCGCCGCAGCGCGAAGAGGAACGCGTGGTCCTGCCCCGCCTCGCCGGCCTCGACCAGGATCGCGTCCCAGCGCCGGCCCTCATGCTTGATGAACCCCTCGCCGGCGATGGCGTAGAGGCGGAGCCCGGCCGCCGCGTCAGCGACGCTCCGCCGCGCCAGGGTCAGGCCGTCGTCCTGCGCGAAGTCGGTCACCTGCGGCTCGCCGCCGCCGAGGCTCACGGTGACGGTGAAGGGCGAGAGGGCCCGGCCGCCATCCTCGGTGGAGGTGAAGGCGCGCTCCATGGCCAGGAAGAAGAGGTCAGCGAGGTCTTGCGAGGGCAGCTGCTGGTCGGGCATGCGTGGCTCCTCCTCGCTTGTAGCAGCAGTCCCCCGAGCCGCACAAGCGCGTCGGGGAGGGAGGGCTGCAGGGGCCGACGCCCTGGTCCGCACTCTGCTCTGCGGGCCTCCGCCAGCGCGCCTCCGCCAGCGCGCCTCCGCCAGCGCGCCTCGATGCCTGGTCGCCGCTGCCATCCTCGCGAGGTTCCTCTGCTGGCAGGAGCGCGAGTCAGCCGATCGGATGACGACAGCGGGCGCTCGGCCGTGTAACGTGGCGCCTCCAGGCGGGGGGAACGCGAGGTTGCATGGACAGGGAGCTCGCCCGACGGATCTCGGACCTGATGCTCCAGCAGTACGGCGCGCTCCACGAGTCCGTGGGCTGGGTTCGCGAGGCGTGCACGGCCGACGAGCTGCAGCAGTACAAGCGCGCCGTCGGCACGGTGCTGACCGACATGCTGATCGAGCTGATGTGGCCGATCTACCGGCTGCACCCCGACCTCACCCCCGACGGCCTGCGCGTGCCGCGCGTCGAGTCGAGCTGCGCGACGCATGGCCGCGTGGGGTTCTCCTCGGTGGAGGGGGAGGTGCAGGGGGAGGGGCAGGGCAGGGACTCGCCGCTCCAGTCCGGGCGCCGGCACGCATGACCGGCAGCTCGTCGACCACCGCCCTGCTCCGGCTGCTCCGGCTGTTTCTGCTGGTCGTGCCCCTCGTCGCCTGCGG
>JAKLHH010000771.1 GCA_022710245.1 Myxococcota bacterium | reverse complement strand
GAGGATCCCGCCGACGACGAGGGTGGCCCAGGAGCGGGCGCCGCGATCGCGCAGGTAGCGCCAGGCGATGAACCACTCGAAGGAGCGGCGGGTCGCCACCGCGAAGACCAGCCCGGAGCCGCCGCCCGCGAGGAGAGCGCCGCCGACGAGCAGGCCCACCGAGCCAACAACCTCCGTCCAGCGCGGCCAGCGGAGCGAGAGCCCGAGCGCCGGCCCGATCACCCCGTGCAGCCGCACGGCGAGGGCGACGGCGAAGAGCGCCAGCCCGCCCAGGGTCACGGCGAGCGCGGCCTTGACGCTGGGCACGCCGGTCCGCGGGCGGTCAGCCTCCACGCTACCTCCCCTCGGGGCGCATGTGCGGGAAGAGCAGGACGTCGCGGATGCTCGGCTGATCGCAGAGCAGCATCACCAGCCGGTCGATCCCGATCCCCTCCCCCGCCGTCGGCGGCATCCCGTACTCGAGCGCGCGGCAGTAGTCCTCGTCGTACTCCATCGCCTCCTCGTCGCCCCGCTCGCGGCTGCGCAGCTGGTCGAGGAAGCGGCCGCGCTGGTCCGCCGGGTCATTGAGCTCGGAGAAGGCGTTCGCCATCTCGCGGCCGGCGATGAAGAGCTCGAAGCGGTCGACCAGCTCCGGGTCGGCGTCCTTGCGGCGCGAGAGCGGCGAGGTCGCCGCCGGGTAGTCGATGACGAAGACCGGCCGGTCGAGCGGAAGGTGCGCCTCGCCGAGCTGGTCGAAGAGCGCGCCGATCCGCTTGCCGTGGCTGTCGGCGGCGCGCAGCGCCTCGCCGAGCTCGTCCTCGCGCGCGGCGAGCCCGGAGTCCTTGCACCAGGCCTCGGTCGCCGCCGCGTCAGCCAGGGTGGAGGCGTCGAGCGCCGGCTTCAGCTCGAGCTTGGCGGCGGCGCGCAGCACGGCCTCGCGCACGGTGACCCGCGGCCAGGGCGGCGCCAGGTCGATCGGCTGGCCCTGGTAGCTGATCTGGTGCGTCCCGCAGATCTCCTTGGTGAGGCCGCCCAGCAGGTCCTCGGTGAGGCCCATCAGCACGTCGTAGGTGGCGTAGGCCATGTAGAACTCGAGCATGGTGAACTCGGGGTTGTGCTTGCGCGAGAGCCCCTCGTTCCGGAAGTTGCGGCCGATCTCGTAGACGCGGTCGAAGCCGCCGACGACGAGCCGCTTCAGGTAGAGCTCCGGCGCGATGCGCAGGTAGAGCGGCATGTCGAGCGCGTTGTGGTGGGTGCGAAACGGCCGCGCCGCGGCGCCGCCGAGGATCGGGTGGAGCAGCGGCGTCTCCACCTCGACGAAGTCGCGCTGGTCGAAGTAGGCGCGGATCAGCTTGACGATGCGGCTGCGCTTGCGGAAGACCTCGGCGACCTCGGGGTTCGCCACCAGGTCGACGTAGCGCTGGCGGTAGCGGGTCTCCTGGTCCTTGAGGCCGCTCCACTTCTCGGGCGGCGGGCGGACGGCCTTGGTCAGCGGCACCACCTCCTGCGCGAGGAGGGTGAGCTCGCCGGTCTTGGTGAAGAAGGCGAAGCCGCGCGCGCCGATGAAGTCCCAGGGCTCGACCTTCTTGAAGAGCTCGAAGGCGGCATCGCCGACCACGTCCTTGCGCACGTAGACCTGCAGGCGCCCGCCGCGGTCGAGGAGCTTGACGAAGACCGCCTTGCCGAACGAGCGGTGCTCGACCACGCGCCCGGCGATCGCGAAGCGGTCCTCGGAGAGGGGCTGCGGCTCGCGGCTCTCGCTGACCGGCGGGGTGACGCCCTCGTAGCGGGCGCGCACCTCGGCCGTGGTGTGCGTGGGGCGGAAGTCGTTGCGGTAGGGGTTCTGGCCGGCCTCGCGCAGCTGCGCGACCTTCTGCTGCCGCTGCTGGATCAGGCGGTTGACGTCCTCGACGGACGGCTCGGCCTGCTCGGTCTCTCCTCGGACCTGATCTTCGGACATCGATGGGTCTCCGTGCGTCTGCCGCCCCGCGACGCGGCGGGTCGAGCACGGTTTGATTATCAGGAGATGGGGAGAGTCGCAAGGTGCGTCCCACCCCGGGCAGCCTGGCGCCCGCGGGCGACAGCCTCCGCCGGCCGCGTCACTTCCCCGGCGTGCAGCTGGCGTAGCCGCCGTGCAGCCAGTGCGGCTTGGTGGGCGCGTCCGCCGGCCGCGTCACTTCGCCGGCGTGCAGGCGGCGTAGCCGCTGTGCAGCCAGTGCGGCTTGGTGGGCGCGTCCGCGCCGTGGAGGACCCCCTTGAGGACATACTGAGCGGTCATCCACGGGGCGCTCGCGGTCGTCTTGCCGATGAAGAGCGCCCCCTGCGGCAGCACGTTCAGGACGGTCGACCCGGCGGTCTTCGGCAGGTCCCGGACGTTCAGCGTCGAGGAGGTGACCTTGCAGAGCTGCTCGCCCGCCTGGTACACGCCGCTCGGCCGGATCAGCTTGTAGCCGTCCGCCGGCGCCGCGGCCGCGCAGGTGAGGTACTTCCCGTGCACGTAGGCGCGATCGCCCGTGCCGCCGTACTTCTGGCCGTACTGCTCGAAGCGCACCTCGCGCCACTCGCCGGACACGCCGAGGCTCTTCAGCTTGAAGTCATCGTAGAGCTGGGTGAGGACCTGGCCCTTCGTCGTCGGGGCGTCGCGGACGTTGACGTAGTCGTTCTTGGCGACGGTGACCTCGCACTCGGTCTCGCCGGTGCGGATGACGTCCCAGGTGTCCTTCTCCGTCAGCCCGACGCCGTCGAAGTTCCTGGCGATGACCTGGCAGTCCTCCTCGGTCAGGCTGGCGAGGCTCTGGTCGGCGACCAGCTCCTTGCAGGCGGCGACCATGCCGTTGCGGTACTCGCGCAGGCCGGACTGGTAACCGAGCCGCGTCCTCAGCGTCTTGAAGGCGATGGTGGCGAGCTTGCGCCAGCCGTGGGTCGCGTCGACCTCCCCGGCCGCCACCGCGCCCTCGTGCTGCTGCTGGAGCTCCACCGCCGAGAGCGCCACCGCCTTGCTGGGGATGGCGGACAGGTAGTGGACGCCGCAGTAGTCGTTGTACTTGTCGGCGTAGCAGCGGTGGAGGTAGCGCTCGGCCTCGGCGCTGTCCATGCGGTCGGGGTAGCCCCAGCCGCGGTTCTTCGTCGGGTCCAGCAGGTTCCGGATGGGCGCCTGCGGCGTGCCCTTCTTCGTCGCGTAGACGACGTCGCCGTTCAGGTAGTCGAGCTTCGTCCTCAGCGTGAGCGCCTTGAAGCCGGCGCCGAAGAGGTCCGCCAGGTGCTCGTTCACGGCGCCCGGCTCGCGGTTGTAGAACATGCTCGCGGTGTGAGCCACGACGCCGTGGGTGAACTCGTGCCCGACGATGGCGAGGTCGTAGACGTAGCCGTTCGCGTACGCGGGATCGCCGGCGCCGAAGACGAACATCTCCTCCGCCTGCGAGTAGTGGGCGTTGTCGTGCAGGTCGGAGGCGATCGAGACGTCCGCCACGCGACCGGCCCCGTCGTGGCCATCCCAGCCGAAGTTGCTCATGTAGAAGGCGAGGACCTTGCGCAGCGCCACCCAGGCGACCTGGTTCGCGACCTCCGGCTTGCGAGGGTCGGGGAAGAGCGTCAGGTCCTTCCTCCACTCCGCGTAGAGCCCGTCGAAGGTCGCGGTCATCGCGTCGACCTCCGCCTGCGGCAGGGGCTGCTTGACGTTCGAGATGAGCGGGGCGCCGCCGCCGCGCGGCTTGTCCTTGAGACCGTTCCAGACCTGCACCAGCCCGGTCGGGTCGGCCGGGAGCTGCGTCGGCACCGCCTTGAGCACCAGCTCCTCGCCGGCCTCCGGCTTCGCCAGCAGGTAGAGCGTCAGCGGCAGGCCGAAGGGCGACTGGACCTTCCACGCCAGCTGAGGATCGCTGTCGGGGTCGGCCGCCGCGAAGACGAGCGCGTGCGGCGCCTTGGCGAGCTCGGCGAAGAACTTGGCCGCCGTCGACGCCTGGTCGCCCGTGTAGTCGACGCTGTAGCCGGCCTGGTCCTCGAGCTGCGGGAAGACGAGCTGGTCGAAGAGGGGCCGCGCCTTCGCGGGCACCAGCTCCACCGGGGCCTGGCCCTCCGGACAGGGGAGCGCGAGGAGGATGCGGGAGCGCAGCAGCTCCATCTGCGTCTTGCCCGGCTTCAGGCTGTCGAAGGTGAGCCGCAGGGCCTGCAGCTCCTTGTACCGCCGGTAGCGGTCGATGGCGCGCTGGTCGACCTTCGAGTCCTTGCTGGAGATGTCGATCGGGGGCGGCACCAGGTAGGAGTTGAACCCGGCGATGCTCCCGCTGGCCGTCAGGTGCACGAGGACGCCACCGCCCTCGATCGGCACGTAGGTCTTCTTCCCCGTCGCCTCGGTGAAGTGATAGGCCTGCGCGAGGCGCACCGTGTGGCGCACGTCTCCGAAGACCAGCTTCCCGGCGGGCGTCGGGCCCTCGCTCGCCAGCAGGGGATAGAACTCCAGCTGCGGCAGCGGGGCCTCGGCTCTCTGCTTGAGGGCGGCGGCCTGGTCGAGGCGGGCCTCGAGCCGGTAGTCGAGGACCAGCTGGTCCTGGTGATCCCTGACCACGCTGATGAGGGCGGCGTAGGTCGCGCCGTTCTTCTTGTCGCGGGTGGCCGGATCCTTCTCGGTGCCGGGGGCCGCCAGCAAGAAGGGGCCGAGCTTCGCCTTCGGCTCGAAGACGCGAACGGCGCCCGCCGAGTAGTTGTTGTGGAAGACGATGCTGGGT
>JAKLHH010000770.1 GCA_022710245.1 Myxococcota bacterium | reverse complement strand
CGACGGCCGCCTCTTCGCCGGCATGGTCGGGGTGCTCTGGCTCGTCGGGCTCGCCTACTTCGCCTCGCTGCTTCCGGTGATCCGCGAGACCGAGCCCTACCGCTTCATCCTGCCCGCCTTCTTCATCGCCGCGGTCTTCGCTGGCCCCTGGCTCGCCCGCGCGCTCACCTTCTCCTGGTGGCGTGAGCTGAGCGGGCTCGGTCGGGCGGCGGTGGTGGTGCTCGCGCTCCTCGCGCTCCCGCGCCTCGCGCAGCACGTCCTCTACTTCATCCCGGAGCTGGGGCCGCGGACGGGCGGGCCGGCGATCGCGAAGCCGAACCTCGCGGGGCCCAAGTCGCTGCAGCCCACGCCCGAGTTCCAGTCGTTCCGGCACGACGGCGTCCCCGACGACTACCGCACGGTCGCTGGCATCCTGGCCGAGGCCTGCGCGAAGGACGAGGGGCGCGTCCTGGTCGAGTGGTGGGTGCTGGGCGAGTACCTGCGCTGGGCGACGAACTGCCCCATCATCGGCGGCTTCCCCGATCGGCGGCTGATCCACGAGTCGGCGAACATCTTCCGCTACAAGCTCGACCCCCGCTTCTACGGCACCGCCTTCCCGGACTACCTGGTCCGCTACAACATCCGCTACCTGGTCATGTCGAACCCGTACGTGGCGCTCGAGCGGCGCACCGAGCTCCTCGAGCCGAAGCGCTGGATCGGCTACCACCGCATCTACCGCGTGCGCCACCTCGCCAACTACTTCGCGCGTGGCTCGGGCAAGGTGAAGGCGAGCCTCAACCGCATCGAGGTGGAGGACGCGAAGCCCGAGCCGGGCACGCAGGCGCTGCTGCTGCGCTTCCACTACGTGAAGACGATGCGCTGCAGCCCGAGCTGCACCGTGGCCAAGGCGCCGCAGCCAGACAGCCCGGTCGGGTTCATCTCGGTGGTGGGCGACCCGAAGCTGCCGTCGAGGTTCGTGATCGAGAACGCGTACTGACGCTGGCTCTCACGCTCGAGCGCGGGTGATGGATCGGGGAGGGCGGAGGGGCGAGGCGGCTAGTACGCGATCTTGCTGTACGGGCACTTCGCCTTGAGGTCCGTGCAGCTCTGCGTCACCGGCGGCATGCAGTTGATCCACTCGGGGCAGGACGCGTCCTGCTCGCAGCCGCAGCCGCACTCGCTGGAGAAGTGGCTCGTCTGCGCCGGACAGGCGAACTTCGCCACCATGCACTTGGCCGGATCGGTGAGCGTGTAGCTGCGCCACCACTCCTGCTGCGGGTCGCAGACGCAGGCGCCGTCGTTCCACTTGCCCTTGTGCGTCCCGGTCTCGCCGGCGAGCGCGATCACCTCGTTCTTGAAGAAGCAGAGGTTGGCGAAGGTCTTCGCGGTGGTCGTCGGCGTGTCGGCGCAGACCGGCTTGTAGATCTCGATGCAGGCCAGGTTCTGCGAGGCGCAGGTGCCGACGTAGATGTGCTCGTCGAGAAACTGCCCGATCTGGGCGAGGCGGTCCTTGCCCTCCTGGTAGCTGCCGACGTTCTCCGCGTAGAAGGCCTGGCCCGAGCCGCCCGCGCCGTTGGTGGCCTCCCAGACCACGCAGTGGGGCGCCCCGCAGGCGCCCGGATCCCAGTGGCCCTTGGCCTGGTCGGTCTCGCCGGCGAGCTGCCGGATCTCGACCTTGAACGCGCAGACGCTGCCATAGGTCGCGCTCGGCAGGCCGCCGGCGGGCTCGCCGCAGACCTGCTGGGCCGCCAGCGTCGCGCAGACCTTGCTCTGCGAGGCGCAGGAGCCCGCGCTGACCTTGGTGTTGATCGCCGTCGGCACCAGCGCGAGCTCCGCCTGCGCCTCGGCGTAGGTGGCGTTGATCGCGTAGAAGTTCCTCAGCGGCACGCCGGCGTCGTCGACGGTCTCGTACTCGAGGCAGAAGCGCTGCTGGCAGCTCCCGGCCAGGCAGCTCGACGAGAGGGTGTAGGAGTACCCGCTGTCCCATGGCGATCCGACGACCACCAGGTAGACACCCGCCTGCGCGGCGCTCAGGGTGAGCGCGCCCTGGTAGCCGCCCTTCAGCGGCTGCACGATCCAGGCGAGCGCCACCGGGCTGCCGTACTGGCCGTTCTTCTTCTGCGGCCCGTACGCCGCGACGAGGCCCCAGTCGGAGCCGGTCGCCTTCAGCGTGACCTTGTCACCCGCGGCGAGCTTCACCGTGTAGCCGTGGAACCACTCGGTCGCGCCGGTCTTGCCCTTCAGGTCCGTCCCCACCGTGAGGGCGCCCTTCGCGGTCGTGTACCACTTCGTCAGCGAGTCGGCCTTGCTCGAGGCAGCGCTCGCCGGATCGAACCCCTCGGGCGCCATCGGCGAGGTCGCCTCGTCCCCTCCGCACGCCGCGATCAGCAGACACCCCAGCAGCCACCAGCTTCTCCTCATCATAGCCTCCAGTTTGTTCCCCCTCCCACGCGGACGCGCGGGTACCATACCAGCCCACTTCCTGGCAAGCGGATGTACGAGCGCCGTCGGTCCTGCTTCCCCGGGAAGATCTCGGTCCGCGCAGCCGTGCGCAGGAGCTCCTCGGACCCAGCGAGCCCGCCTCCGCCCTGCGCCTCAGCGGCGGATCCGCCGCACGCGCACGGCGCCCGTGACCGTCCCGAGGAGGTTCTCCACCGGAGCGCTGTCGTCGGTGAGCAGGCGGCCGCGCCGCCGCAGGGCGGCCACCTCGGCCGGCGGCAGCGGGCTGCCTTCCCGCCGCACCCCCCGCTGCCAGGCCGTCAGGTCGAGCGGCGCCCGCGACGCGACCACGATGAAGGTGGAGTAGCTGCGCCGGTGCGCGCCCATGGCGAAGACCTGCAACGAGGGGAACACGCGACCGAGGGTGGCGAGGAAGGCGGCGAGCAGGTGACCGTGCCGGAGGTCGTCGACGACGTTGACCAGGTAGATGCCGCCGGGCGCCAGGCGGGCCTCGACCAGGCGGTTGAACTCGAGGGTGGTCAGCTGCCAGGGCGCGGCCAGGTGGGTGAAGGCATCCGAGAAGATCAGGTCGAAGCGAGCGCCGGGCGGCACCGTCTTCAGCAGCACCCGCGCGTCGCCGAGGCGCGTGCGGATCGGCGTCTCCCGCGGGAGCCCGAGGGCGAGGTGGGCGGCCTCGAGGACCACCGGATCGATCTCGGCGACCTCGACGCGCGCGGCCGGCCAGCGCAGCAGGAGCCAGCGCGGGAACGCGTAGGCCCCGCCAGAACGCCGCCAGCGCCTGACGGCCGTCGAGCGCCGAGGCCACCACCTCGGCGGCCACGCGCTCGTAGTGATAGGCGAGGTGGCCCGGGTCGAGCGGGTCGACGTAGCCGTGGACCAGGTGGTCGAGGGTGAGGACGCGGAGCAGCCGGGGCGGCCTGCCGCGCGCGCGCACCGAGACCTCCACGTGCTGGTAGTCGCTGTCGGCCGCGAGCAGCACGCTGGAGCCGCCCTCGCGCAGGCCGAGCGCGTCCGACCTCCTCGACCCGAGGCCCCTCGGCGCGGGCGAGCACGAGCGCTCCCCAGACAAGGACCACCCCTCCCAGGTGCAGCCAGCGGGCGCGCGGGCTGGCGAGGAGGGCGGCCGGGAGCGCGAGGAGGAGCGCGATCAAGATCACCAGCGGGCGCGGCCCCAGCCAGCCGAGGAGCAGGAAGCCGGAGAGGAGGGTGCCGCCGAGGCTGCCAGCGCCGCCCCAGGCGGCGATCGCGCCCAGCGCCGCGCCACGCCGCGGGCTGCGGTCGACGGCGAGCCGGGCCATCGCGGGCGGGACCGCGCCCAGGGCGAGCGCGGGCGGCAGCAGGGCGGGGGTGAGCGCGACCGCGAGCTGCGTGACGTGCGTGCGGCCGGCGAGCGCGAGCTCGAGCAGGCGGAGGAGCGGCAGCGTGGCGAGCGAGAGCAGAGATCCCGCGAGCAGCGCGCCGGCGGCCAGCCGCTCCGGGCCGAGGCGGTCAGCGAGCCGACCGCCGAGCGCGCTCCCCAGGCTGAGGCCGCCGAGGACCACCGCGATCAGGGTGGCCCAGCTCTGCAGCGAGGCGCCATAGTCGCGCGCGACCACGCGCGCAGCCGCGAGCTCGAGCGTCATGGTGCAGGCGCCGCAGAGGAGCGTCACCAGGTAGGGGAACGCTCGCAGTCGCGACGCGGGGAGCATCGCCCATCATAGATCGAACGGTCGGGGCCGCGCTGACTGCTGGCTAGTGGACGGTCGGGGGGCGAGCGACGAGGTCGGCGAGGCGCCGCAGGTAGCCTTGCGGCGCGCTGAAGAGCAGGATCCCCATCCCCGGCCCCTTGGGTCCGCCCTCGGCGACCCAGACCACCGAGCCATCCAGCTGCAGCGACTCGCCACCGTCGAGGCGCAGCTCGAGGCGGACGCGGGTGCCGACCGGCTCGAGGAAGTCGCTGCGGATGAAGAGCCCCTGCTCGCTCAGGTCGCCGGTGCGGCCGATCTCTGCGGCTCCCTCGAAGCCGAGCGAGTCGCTGGCGAAGCGCACCGGGACCTCGAGGCTGATCCGAGGGCGGGTGCGCTGCTCGTGGTGGCTTCTCTCCAACCAGGTTCCCTGTTGCATCGCAAATACCCCCGAGCCTCGCCACCGCGGCGAGCGTCTGGGAAAGTATAGTCAGGGTCAGCAGGATGCAAGAGGTAGTGAAGCATCCCTCATCGTTTCCTCTCGCGACGCACCATCTGGCGCTCGATAGCCGGCATGGGTGCAGGTCCGAGTAAGCCAACCTGCCACATGGGAG
>JAKLHH010000077.1 GCA_022710245.1 Myxococcota bacterium | reverse complement strand
GGGGAGGGCGCCGCAGGCGGCAGCGGCGGCGGCGCGCCGCGGGGCACCGGCGGCGGCGGCGGTGCGGCCCCGCGTGCGCCACGGCCATCCCCCCGCGGCGGAGCGGCCGGACGCGGCGCCTGCGAGAGGCGGCGCGAGTGTCGGCGTTGGCGGGGCGGCAGCGGGCGCGGCGGCGGCCCCGCCGAGGGCGTGGCGTCGAGCTGCGTGGGATCGTCGATCGTCGCGTCCCGCCGGCGACCCTTGGTCGCCTCGATGATCAGGATGCCCTCCTCGACCAGCTCGAGCTCCGAGGAGCCGACCTCCTCCTCGAGCTCGTCGTCGAAGAGGTCGTCGCTCATCTCGCCCCGCTCGTCGCCCAGCGCCGTCGGCTCCTCGACCGCCAGCGCGTCCTGCGAGCTCTCCAGCTCGTCGGGCGGCGGGAGCGTGCTCTGCAGCAGCGCCGCCAGGCGCCACAGGTGCGAGAGCGCCTGCGGGTCGTCGGGGGCGAGCGCGAGCGCCGCGAGGTGCGCGCGGAAGGCCCGCGCGAGATCGCCCATCTGCTGCTCGAGCAGCTCGGCGACGTGGCGCAGGATGGCGAGGCGGGCCTCGTCGTCCTCGGCCTCCTCGTGCCGCCGCTGGTGGACCCTGAGCGCGTCCTCCCAGCGGCCGGTGGCGAGGGCCAGCCGCTCGATCTCCGAGAGCACCTCGCGCGCCCCCGGGCAGACGTCGAGGAGGCGCAGCCAGGAGTCGAGCGCGGCCGAGGGATCCTTGACCTTGCCCTCGGCGAGCGCGGCGCGCCGGCGCAGCAGCAGCTCCTGCCGCTGCGGCTCGTCCTCACAGCAGGGGAGGATCTGGTCGTAGATGGCCAGGAGCTCGCGGTGCTCGCCCGCGGCCTCGGCCAGGCGTTCGAGCTCCTCGAGGATCTCCTCGCCGGTGGGGTCGACGCCGATCGCCTGGCGCAGCAGCCCGAAGGCGCGCCCCGGGTCGTGCAGCTGCGCCTCGCAGATCGCCGCCATCTCGCGGAGCAGCGGGAGCAGCTCGTCCTTGTCCTGCAGGCGCTTGCGCGCCTCGCCGTAGGTCGCGAGCATGTCCTCCCAGAGCTCGAAGGTGCGCGAGAGCCGCTGCAGGTGCCCGAGCGCGACCCCGTCGCCGGGGTAGAGGTCGAAGGCGCGGCGGTACCAGTCGAAGGCCGACTCCGGGTCGCCCAGCCGCTCCTCGTGGAGCTGCCCCATCTCGATCAGGAAGACCTGCCGCTCGCGGTCGTCGGGCAGGCTGGCGAAGAGCGCGGCCGCGAGCTTGACCAGCTTCGCGTGCGCGCCGATGCGGTGGTAGAGGCGCCGCAGCGCCGCCAGCGCGTCCGCGTTGTCGCTGTCGAGGTCGAGGACTCGCTCGTAGGCCGCGGTGGCGCGCTGGTCGTCCTTCACCTTCTCGCGCCAGAGCTCCGCGACCTCCAGCGCCAGCGCGAGCCTGTCCTCGGCGTCCTCGGTGAGGAAGAGCTCGCGCTCGGCGATCTCGCAGGCGCGGCGCACGTCGCCGCGGCGCAGGTGGAGGTCCTTCAGGCGGCGGTGCGCGTCGAGGTCGCCCGGCGAGTAGTCGGCGATGATGTGCTCGAAGATCAGCGCGGCGCCCTCGGTGTCGCGCAGCTTCTCCTCGAGCAGGTCGCCCTGCTTGAAGGCGAGCGCGACGCTCTGCTCGGGGTCGTCCGCGAGCTCGATCTGGCGCCCGAGGACGCGGACCAGCTCGGCGTGCCGCTCGAGCCGGGCGTAGAGTCGCCCCAGCGCGTCCAGCGCCTCGCGGTCGGCGGGCAGCAGCGCGGCGAGCTGCTCGTAGGCGCGCGCGGCCTCCTCGGGGAGGTTCAGCCGCTGCTCGGCGACGACCGCGAGCTGGCGCAGGATCGCCGCCCGCGCCGCGGGCGCCGCGTCGCGGGCGAGCTCCAGCCGGCGCCGCAGCACCTCGAGGAGCTCGTTCGAGCGGCCGGTGCGGTCATAGATGCGCGCGAGCGCCTCCAGCGCCTCCTGGTCGGCGGCGTCGAGGGTCCGCACCTCCTCCCAGTACGCGGCGGCCCGGCCCGGGTTCTCCAGGCGGTCGTCCATCAGGTGCGCGAGCGCCTTCAGCGCCTCGATGCGGTCGCCGAGGCTGCGCGAGACCTGCGCCCGGTACTCGAGGACGCGCGTCAGCTGCTCGAGGTCCTCGGTCTTCTCCAGCAGCGCCTGCACACGGTCCTGCACCCGCGAGTCGGTGGGCGTCAGCTCGAGCAGCGCGTTGAAGGCGATCAGCGCGTCCCGCGGTCGGTCCAGCTTGTCGGCGAAGAGGTCGCCGAGCCGGCGCAGCGCGCCGATCCGCTCTTGCTTGGTGAGGATGCCGCCGAGCTGGCGCTCGAGGGCCCAGGCGAGCCCGCTCGAGTCCGACTCGCGCTCGTAGAGCTCCACCAGCATGCGCAGCGCGCTCTCGTCCTGCGGCGCGTGGTTCAGGATCTCGCGCAGGATCTCGATGGCGCGGAGCGGGTCGGCCTTCTTCTCGAAGTAGAGCTGCGCCGCGCGGCGCAGCACCTGCAGGCGCTGGTTGGGGCTCACCGCTGCGTTGAGCTCGCGCTCGAGCACCTGCACCATCCCCTGCCACATGCGGATCTTCGCCGCCAGCCGCGCGAGCGCGTCCTTCGAGCGCTGCACGTCGGGGTGGAGCTCCGAGATCTGCTGCCACGCCTCGACCGCTCCCATCAGGTCGCCGAGCCGCCGCTCGGAGACGTCGGCGAGCTCCTCGAGGCGCGCGCAGACCTCCATCGGAGGTGCGCCCGACTCGCGCCCGGTCTGCGCGGCGAAGCGGAGCAGCTCGGCGAGGTTGCGGTGGTCGCCCTTCTGGCGGAAGTAGTCCTCGTAGGCGGCGAGCGCCTTGCGGTGGCCGGGCTCCTCCTGCAGGACGTCGTGCAGGATGTGCGCGGTGGCCTCTGGGTCGTTCAGGTGATCGCGCTGGATGAAGGCGAGCTCGAGCAGCAGGCGCTGCCGGCTGGCGCGGTCCGGGGTCGCGTCGAGGATGCGCCGGGTCAGCGCGGCGACCTTCTCCCAGTCGGTGTCCGCGCGGTAGAGCTCGAGGAGCCGCGTCGAGGCGGGCCCGCCAAGGGCCTCGTGCTCGAGGAGCGCCTCGTAGCACTCGCGGGCGCCCTTGCGGTCGCCGAGCCGGCGGTCGAGGAGCTCCGCGCGCCGCCGCAGCAGGTTCACGCTCTCAGGGCCGCTGATCGCCGCCAGGCGCTGCCGGTAGAGGCTGTCGGTGTCCTCCCAGCGCCCGGTCTCCTCGTAGGCGCGCTCGAGGCGCGTGAAGGCCGCCTCGCTGTCAGGATCGGCGCCGAGCGCGCGGCGCAGGTAGGCGATGGCGCCGTCGCGGTCGCCGCGCCCCTGCCGTCGCTGCGCGATCTGCAGGAAGATGCCGGCCGCCTTCTCCAGCCCACCCGGCGAGGGCCACTCGGGCGAGGCGTAGAGCTCGCCGAGGGTCTCCAGGATTCCGTCGTCGCCCTGCCGGAGCTGCGAGGCCTCGTTCAGCGAGCGGGCCGCGGCCTCCAGGTCGCCGAGCTTGTCGGCCTGCAGCTTGCCGAGCTGGAGCAGCAGATCGACGCGGCGCTTGCCGTCGGAGCAGGTGGTGAGCTCCACGCTGTAGAGCGAGGCCACGGTCTTCCAGTGGCCGACGGCGGTGTAGATGCGGCGCCCGGCCTCGATGGACTCCACGTGCCCGGGGTCGCCCTTGAAGGCGCGCTGGTAGTGCTGGATGGCGCGGTCGAGGCGCTGGAACTGCTTCTCCCAGATGGTCCCGGTCTCGTGCTCGAGGCGCGCCACGCGCTTCGAGTCGCCGGCCGCCCGCGCGACCTCGGCCTCGTCCTCGAGGAGGCGCACCACCTCGACCCAGAGGCCGCGCTCCTGGCAGACCGTCTTCAGGCGCGCGGCCGCCCGCTCGTGGCTGCGCGCCGCCTGCACCGTCTTCCGCAGCACCCGCAGCTCGGCCTCGGCGTCCCCGCGCGAGAGGTGGAGCTCGGCCGCTTGCCAGAGGAGGTCGGCGGCCTTGGCGGTGTCGTGCAGGTGCGCGGCGCGCCGTTCGTAGAGGGCGGCCAGCTCCTCGGTCCTGGACTCGCTCTGGTAGGCACGGCGCAGCGCCGCGAAGGCGTCGGCGTCGGTCGGGTCGCGGCGAAAGGCCTCTGCGTGTTCCTCGATGCCTCGGGTCACCGCTCACCTGCGCCTTCGGCGCGGCCGCGCGTCTACGGGTCGACGCGCTCGCAAAACATCCCATACAACGGGGGCGCAACCAACCTAACACGTGGATTTCCGTGGATGCAACTGCCGCCCGAGGGGCAGGTTGCAGCGCCCCCGGAGCGGCTCCAGACTGCATGCATCGAGACGGTGGACGCAGCTGGAGGTACCAACCTGGTCGCGCGCGGCGCGGTGGCGAGGAGGAGGTGGCGATGAGGCGCTGGATGGGTGTGGTGGTGCTGGTGGGGCTGGCGTGCGGGTGCAAGGAGCAGCCGGCCCGCATGAACCCGGGGCGGCAGGGCACGGTGGCGGCCGCCGGAAGCGCTGCGACCGGCGCCGAGGTCCGGCGCGCGGTGGCCGAGGTGCGGGGCGCGCCCGGTAGCCGGGTGCGCGGCACGGTGACCTTCGTCGAGCAAGGGAGCGAGGTGACGGTGACCACCGCGCTCGAGGGGCTCCCGCCCGGCGCCCATGGCTTCCACATCCACCAGGGCGACGCCTGTCGCCCACCGGGCTTCGAGAGCGCTGGCTCGCATTTCAACCCGGCCGGCGCCAGGCACGGCGCGCCCGGCGGGGAGAGCCACGCCGGTGACCTCGGCAACCTGCAGGCCAGGGCCGACGGCAAGGCGAGCTCGAACCTGCACACGCGCGCCATCACCCTCGGGCCGGGCACGACCTCCGTCCTCGGCCGCGCGGTGGTCGTGCACGAGAAGCCAGACGACCTGAAGACGCAGCCCACGGGCGCGTCCGGCTCGCGCATCGGGTGCGGTGTCATCCGGCCGAAGCCGTGAGCACCAGCGATCTGCCCTTCATCGCGGAGCCTGCAGGCCGCGAGCAGGGCAGATCCCTCGGCTCTCGCCTCACCCTTGGAACGACCCTTGCCTCTGCACTCGCTACCTCGTGCGCGGTCGTGGGCGGTGCTCGCGACGATGCGGCGAGAAGGAAGGGTGCAACCATGAGAGACAGAATCGTCAACACGCTGAACAGCTTGATCGAGTCGTGCAAGAACGGGGAGGACGGCTACCGGGTGGCTGCGGAGCGGGTGAAAGATCCCCAGGTCCGCGAGATGTTCCAGTCCTGGCAGCGCCAGCGCGCGGAGTTCGCCCGCGAGCTGCAGGACGAGGTCCGACGCTTCGGCGGCGAGCCTGAGGACTCGATCTCGTTCGTCGGCGAGCTGCAGACCGACTGGATGGCCTTCGCCAGCCTGCTCAACGGCGGCCGGCCGAGCCCGCTCCTGGAGGAGCTCCGTCGCAGCGAGCGCATCACCGTCTCGCACTACGAGACGGCGCTGCGAGTGGACCTGCCCCGCGCGGCGCGAGACGTGGTCATGCGTCAGTACGAGCAGATCCTCGCCATCCGCGACCAGCTCGCGGCACTCGAGCGCATCTAGCCCTCCTCGCTCCCGCCCTTGCTCTCCCTGGCTGGCCCTCCCTGGTCCTCTCTCGGGCCCCGGTCCCCCTCTGCGCGACCGCGATGACGTGGCTGCGCCCGATCCTTCGTGCCCGATTCTTCGTGCCCTAAATTGACCTCCCCCGAAGACGTGTGGCACCCTCGCGGGCGGAGGCAACCTCTTGGATCCGCATGGCGCGCCCGCGCCCTCTCACGTCGACGTCCGTCGCGCGGTCCTGCGGCGCGTGCCGGCGTTCGTGGCGGCGCTGGCCCTGCTGGCGGCCTGCCGCCTCCCTCCAGCCTCGAATGATCTCCAGCAAAGGAGGATGAGGCCAGTGCTGCATGTGCTCGAGAACGGGCTCCGTGTGCTCCTGCAGGAGAACCACGCCGCGCCGGTGGTCGCGCTCCAGGTCTGGGTGGACGTCGGCAGCGCCGACGACCCGGCCGACGCCTCCGGGCTCTCCCACGTCCTCGAGCACATGGTGTTCAAGGGCACGGCGAGGCGCTCCGAGGGACAGATCGCCAAGGAGATCGAGGGGAGCGGCGGTCAGATCAACGCCTGGACCTCCTTCGACCAGACCGTCTTCCACGTGGTGCTGCCGAGCCGCTTCCTGCCCAAGGGCATGGACATCCTGGCGGACGCGGTGCAGAACGCGCGCTTCGACGCAGGGGACCTGCAGCGCGAGCTCCAGGTGATCCTCGAGGAGATCAAGCAGGGCGAGGACTCCCCGAGCAAGGTGGTCGCCCGCGAGCTCTTCGGCACCGCCTTCCGCCGCCACCCCTACGGCCGCCCGGTGATCGGCCGCGAGTCAAGCGTGCGCGGCCTCGAGCGCTCTCGCCTCGAGTCCTTCCACCGCCAGTGGTACCAGCCGTCGAACATGACCGTGGTCGCGGTGGGCGACTTCTCCTCGGCGGAGCTCCTCGGTCGCGTGCGCCGCCTCTTCCCGGGCGCCGCGGCCAGGCCCGCCACCCGCCGCACCCGCGAGCGCGAGCCCGCCCAGCAGCGCCCGCGCGTGAGCCTGCACCGCCGCGACACGCAGGAGGCCTACCTCTCGATGGCCTTCCACATCCCGGCGCTGGTCGACCCGAACACGCCCGTCCTCGACCTCGCCGCGATCATCCTCGGGCAGGGCGACGCCTCGCGTCTGATCCGCCGGGTCAAGCACGAGCAGCAGCTCGTCACCGATGTCTACGCCTACTCGTACACGCCCATCGAGCCGGGCATCCTCATCGTCGGCGCGACCTGCCAGCCCGGCAAGCTCGCCGAGGCGGCCGAGGCCATCGCCTCCGAGGTCTTCCAGCTGGGCGCCACCCCGCTCCAGCCCGAGGAGCTCCGCCGCGCGAAGACCATCATCGAGAGCGACGCGGTCTACCAGAAGGAGACAGTGCAGGGCCAGGCGCGCAAGCTCGGCTTCTTCCTCTCCGTGGCTGGCACCGTGGACTTCGAGCAGGAGTACAACCGCCGCGCCGCGGACGCCACCCTCGACCAGGTGCGCGCGGTCTCCGCCCGCTACCTGCGCGCGGAGAACCTCTCGCTGGCGGTGCTGACGCCGTCGACGAAGGAGGACGATCGCGCCCTCGAGCAGACGCTCCTCTCCGCGGTCGAGCGCGCCCGCGGCGACGCGCAGCAGGCGCCGCCGCCGATCGTGGACGGGAAGGGCGACCGCGTGGTCAAGGTCACCCTCGGGAACGGGGCCCGCCTGCTGGTGCTGCGCGACGAGTCGGTGCCGCTCGTCTCCATGCGCGCCGTGTGGAGCGCGGGCCTGCGCTACGAGACGCCGGACAACAACGGCATCAACAACCTGCTCGCCTCGCTCCTCACCCGTGGCACGGCCACCCGCTCCGCCGACCAGATCAACGAGGCGATCGAGGCGATGGCCGGCACCATCGCCGGCTTCTCGGGGCTCAACAGCTTCGGCATCCGCGCCGAGCTGCTGGCCCGCCACTGGGAGCAGGGGCTGGAGATCCTCGCCGACTGCCTGCTCGCGCCGGCCTTCAAGCCGAACGAGGTGGAGCGCGAGCGGCGGCAGGTGCTGGAGGACATCCGCGCCCAGCAGGACAACCTGAGCGCGGTGGCGCTGCAGCTCTTCAACCGCACGCTCTACCAGAAGCACCCCTATCGCCTCGACCCGCTCGGCACCCTGGAGTCGGTCTCGGCGCTGAGCCGCGAGAAGCTCACGCAGTACTACGGGCGGCACTTCCGGCCGAGCCAGATGGTGCTAGCCGTGGTCGGCGACGTGGACGTGGAGCGCGTGAAGGCGAAGTTCAAGCTGCTCTTCGGCGGCGTGCGCAAGCAGCCGCAGCGCGAGGTGCAGGTCGAGCGGGAGCCCGTGCGCGCGCGACCGGAGAACGCGCTGCTGCTCCTGCCCAAGCAGCAGGCCCACCTCGTGCTCGGCTACCCGGGCGCCGACGTCTTCAGCAAGGATCGCTTCGCCCTCGAGGTGCTGGCCTCGGTGCTCTCCGGCCAGGGCGGCCGCCTCTTCCTCGAGCTCCGTGATCGGCGCGGGCTCGCCTACCAGGTCGGCGCCTACTCGCAGGAGGGGCTGGAGCCGGGCTACTTCGCCATCTACATGGCGACCAGCCCGGAGAAGATCACGGCCGCGCTGCAGGGGATCGAGGAGCAGGTGCGAACGATCCGCGACAGGCCCATCCCGGCCAGCGAGCTGAAGCGGGTCCAGCGCTACCTGGTGGGCAGCTACGAGATCTCGCTGCAGCGCCGCTCGACGCTCGCCTCGTTGCTCGCGTTCAACGAGTGCTACGGGCTCGGCTACCGCGCGTACACCCAGTATGTCGACGGCGTGATGGGCGTGACCGCGGCGGATCTGCAGCGCGTCGCCCGCCGCTACCTGGACGACGGCAAGCGAGTGACCGCGATCGTCAAGCCGGAGGAGCTCTCGCCGGGGGCCGCTAAGCGGCTTGGGGAGGCGAAGCAAGCCGGGGTGGCGACGGGCGCTCCGGCACCTCCCCCGCCCAGACCTGCGAGGAAGCGGGCGAAGGCGAGAGCACGCTGAGCCGGCGGCGGATGCCGCGGATGGTGTGCTGAGCCCGGACCCAGACCAGACCCGCGATCAGCGCGGCGAAGGCGAAGGCGAGACCTGGTGGCGAGAGCGCCACCGGGCCGGAGATGCGGCCGAGCGTGGCCCAGCCGGTGGCGGCGAGGACGGCCACTGAGATCGCGGTCCAGCCCCGTCGGAGCTGGATCACCAGCTGCCACTCCAACTCTGCGATTTCCTGGGAAGACCTTGGATCGTCTTGGGGCAATTCGCGCCTCGGAGTATGTGTGTATCATACATCCACACACCTCGGCGAGCCAAGTTTCCGCCGGGGATCGCGGCCAGCGTGTGCAGATCAATAAGGTATCCTGCGGTTCACGGCCCAACGTGCTCATGGACGAAGGCGAGGCCGCGTGCCCGTGTGCTCATGCACGGACGAAGGTCAGGCTGCATGCCCCTATGCTCCGCGAGCGGTCGACCGCCCCGCCTGGCCTGAGCCCCGTCGCCCCGTGCAATCTCGGGGGCCAGGTTTCAAGCCTGCAGGCCGAGATTGCACAGATCTGCGCAATCTTGCGGGGAGGTCTGAAGACTTCAGGCCGAGATTGCACAGAAGTGCGCAATCTCGAGGGGCAGGTCTCAAGCCTGCACCCCGAGATTGCACAGGGGGTTGAGCAGCTGTCTCGAGGTGCAGGTGGGCACTGAGGGCGACGTGAGCTACTTGGCCACGCTGATGACCACGCTGTCGCTCCGAGTGCCTTCCGGGCTCGTCGCGCGGACCTCCAGCGTCCGGCTGCCGACCGCCGCCGAGAGCGTCACCGACCCGGTCCACTGGCCCTTGGCCAGCGCGAGCGGGGAGAGCTTGGCCCAGGCGCCTCCGTCGAGGCGTGCCTCCACCGAGGTGATCCCCTTGGCGGCGAACGCCAGCGCGCGGACCACCAGCGACTCACCCGGGTGATGGACCACGGCGTGGGGGTTGGTCCCGCCGAGGGTCGCGCTGGCCGGGGCGGTGATCATCGTGACGGGCCAGGCCGAGGGCGCGGCGGTGGCGGTCACGGTCTTCGCGGCGGGGCCAGTCGGGTCCAGCGAGACGAGCATGAAGCTCGCGGGCTTGCTCGCCCCCAGGCTGGCTGCCTGCACGACCAGCGTCTCGTGCGCCCAGCCGAGGGCCACGTCATGGATGTGGCCACAGAGGTAGACCTCCGCGCCCTTGGCGTCGAGGAGCGCCTGCATGCGCGTCCCCGAGCCAGCGAGGGAGAGCGGCTTGGCCCCGAGCAGCGAGTGGTGACCGGCGACGATCGTGTGGACCGCGGCGGATGGAGGGAGCGCAAGCAGCGCCTTCTGCTGCGCGAGGCTGAAGGTCCCGGCGCTGAGCTCACCGTCCTTGGTGCCGTCGGCCGTGTTGGTGCGGATCACCTGCACCTTGCCCACGGCGGTGGAGACCGTCGTCGCCCCGTAGAGGCTCCCGGTCGCCAGCCCGCTTCGCGTGTGGCCGAGGTAGCTCGTCTTGCCCGCGTACTTGAGGTCGTGATTGCCAGGGATCTCGAGGAGCTCCGGGTACGCCGGCGCCTTGGCCGTGTGGAGGACATAGGCGTCCCAGGCGGCGGCGTCCTTGCCGCCGTAGGTGACCAGGTCGCCCGAGAGGACGGTGCTCGTGGGCGCGATGGTGGGCACGGTGGTGGCGAAGAAGGTGTCCAGCGTGGAGTTGATGCTGGGCCCCTGGCCGAAGTGAAGGTCAGAGGCGTGCGCGAACCAGACGGCGCGCTGCGAGGGGTCGTCGGCCTTGCCACCAGCGAGGCCGGCCGCGGCCGGGAGCCACTCGTCCTCGGCCAGGTCCACGGGCCCGCAGCCGGTGACTGGTCCCAGCAGGAGCCCGAGCAGGAGCAGGGTGAGGGTACGCATACCGGACACGTACGCAGGCGGCCGTCGCGGCTTCCCCGGAATCTGGAGGGTTGGGCGTCGCGAGTGAGGAAGGGACGCAACCTCTGTCACCCGAGCGTCGAGAACCATGCTTCGCGGCGAGGCGGTACGGATCGTTCTGGGGCGCTCGGATGCCGCGAGTGAAGAAGGGACGCAACCTCTGTCACCGAGCGTCGAGAACCATGCATCACCTCTGGAGCGCTCGATGCCGCCTGTCGGTCAGCACCTCATCCTCCGCCTCAACAGCAACGCTCCGGTCGCCACGACGCACGAGGAGCGGCGCGTCCTCTCTCGGGCTGTCCTCGACAAAGGGCGGGAGGCGAACCTCCTGGCGTATGGGCTCCCGGATACTCACCTGCATGTCTGCGCAGCTTGCTCACGCAAGGAGGCTGGGGAGCTCTCCCGCGCGCTCACCTGCAGCCTGTCTCGCAGGCTCACCCTGAAGTCCAGCTTCTCTCCGCCACGTTTCAAGGACATCGACGATGCCTCCCACCTCCGCAACACCTTCGACTATGTGCTCAGGCAGGATGAGCATCACGGCGTCGACTGCGATCCGATGCGGGAAGCGACGAACCTGCCAGACCTGATCAGCCTGAGGATCTGCGGGGCGTACACGCGAGCGAACGTGCACCGGTTCTTGCCGCGTGTGGCGCTGGAATGGCTCCTCCATCTCTTCGGGCTCAAGCAGCTCGGGCTCCGGGATGACCCGCTCGACAAGGTGGTGCTGGCCACGCTGCTCGCGGCCGGGCTTCGCGACCTGGAGGGCTCCTCGGACGAGGTCCGTCGCGCGCGGCGGGCCGCGATCGAGGTCTTCGGCGACCGCCTGCCTCCCGGCGAGGTCGCCCGGCGGGTCGGCACCGGCCGGCGCAACCTGTACGTGGTACGTGGCCAGACTGCAGATCCCGAGCTCGTGGTCGCGATCAGGCGCCAGCTCTACGTGCTTGGCCTGCTGCCGTCAGCGGCGCTGAGCCCGCTGAGAGAGATTGGCAGCGCGGCTCGCCGCCATCGCCGGCGCCGGCTCGACACCGCAGCGACCAGTCCCACCGCGGAGAGTCGCGAGGTCGCGCCGGCCGCCCCCGCGGAGGTCGCGCCGGACACTGCATCGTCGGGCATCACGCCGGACACTGCATCGTCGGGCGTCACGCCGGACACCGCACCGGCCGGCCCCGCGGAGGTCGCGCCGGACACTGCATCGTCGGGCATCACGCCGGACACCGCACCGGCCGGCCCCGCCGAGCTCGCGCCGGACACCGCACCGGCCGGCCCCGCGGAGGTCGCGCCGGACACTGCATCGGCCCCCACGGGGGTCGCGCCGGACCCTGCATCGTCGGGCATCACGTCGGACACCGCACCGGCCGCCCCCGCGGAGGTCGCGGCGGACACTGCATCGTCGACCGTCGCGCCGGACACCGCGTCGGCCGGCCCCGCGGAGGTCGCGCCGGACACTGCATCGTCGGGCGTCACGCCGGACACCGCACGGGCCGCCCCTGCGGAGAGTCGCGAGGGTACGGCGGACACTGCACCGGCGGGCGTCGCGCCGGACACCGCGTCGGCCGCCCGCACCACGGAGAATCGCGAGGGCACGCCGGACCCCACACCGGCTGCCCGCGCGGCGGAGAGTCGCGAGGTCGCGCCGGACACTGCACCAGGGGGCGTCACGCCGGACACCGCACCGGCCGCCCTCACCGCGGAGCGGTGAGACCCTGTGCAATCTCGGGGTGCAGGCTTCAGACCTGGCCCTCGAGATTGCGCGCTTCTGTGCAATCTCGGCCTGAAGTCTTGAGACCTCCCTGCGAGATTGCGCAGATCTGTGCAATCTTGGCCTGCAGGCTTGAAACCTGGCCCCCGAGATTGCACGGGGCGGGGCGAGGACGAGCGGCGTCTTCCCTCGAGTCGTAGACAAGCAGCAAGCGAGCGAGGCCGCGAGTCGTAGACGGGCAGGAAGCGGAGCGAGCGGGAGGACGAGCGGCGTCTTCCCTCGAGTCGTAGATGGGCAGGAAGCGGGGCGAGCGAGGACGGGCAGCGTCTTCCCTCGAGTCGTAGATGGGCAGCGAGCGGGGCGAGCGAGGACGAGCAGCGACTTCCCTCGACTCGTAGACGGGGAGGGGCGCGCGCGAGCCGAGCGACTCAGGGGACCAGCTTGTACCCGAGCCCGTAGACCGTCAGGATGTGCCGCGGCTGCTTGTGGTCGTCCTCGATCTTCCGCCGCAGCTTGACGATGAAGTTGTCCACCGTCCGGTTGGTGGGGCTCGCCTCGATCCCCCAGATCTTGTCGAGGATCTCGTCGCGCGAGACCGGCTCCTCCTTGCGCTCGAAGAGCAGCTTGATCAGCTCGACCTCGTAGAAGGTCAGCGGCTCGGTCTGCCGGTTGCGCGTCAGCGTGTGCTTCTTCAGATCCACCTTGGCCTGGCCGATGGTGATCGTCTCCTCGGCCGTGGTGTTCACCCGCTCCATGCGCCGGAAGAGGGCGTTGATGCGGGCGAGGAACTCCCCCACCGAGAACGGCTTGGTCACGTAGTCGTCGGCGCCCACCTCGAGCCCGCGGATCTTGTCGGACTCCTGGTTGCGGGCCGTCAGCATGATGATCGGGACCTGCTGGTTGAAGGTGCGGATCTCCTCGCAGATGCGGTAGCCGTTGGTGTCCGG
>JAKLHH010000769.1 GCA_022710245.1 Myxococcota bacterium | reverse complement strand
GCCGCCGCGTGATCGACGAGCGTGATCCCCTTGTCCGGATTCGCCTGGTCGGGGATGAAGCGACCGAGCCTGACCGCGGCGCGGAGGGCCCCATCGCGGATGACGATGTTGTGGTGCCGCTCCAGGGTCGGCTTGAGGCTGCCGAGGATGCGGAGGGTCTGAGCGGCGGTCGGCTCCTCGATGAAGACCGGCGTCAGCCGCCGCGCGAGCGCCCCGTCCCCTGCGACGATCTGCGCGAACTCCTCGATCGTCGTGGCTCCGATGATGCGACCCTTTCCGGCGCGGGCCATGATCGGCTTCAGGAGCTGCTCGCCCGTGGCGTGCTGGTTCGCGGTGCTCTTGCCAGCGCCGACCATCCCATGCAGCTCGTCGATGAAGACGAGGACGGGCTTGTCCCGCACGGCGTCGGCCAGCTGCTGGAGGCGCTCCTCGAACATCCCGCGGAAGTGGGCGCCGGCGACCAGCGACCCGACGTCGAGCTGCCACACGGCGTAGCCCTTGAACTCCGGGACCTGCCCGGCCGCGACGCGGCGGGCGAGCTCCTCGACGACGGCGGTCTTGCCGGTCCCGGCCCTGCCGAGCAGCACCACCGCGCTCTTCTTGGCGCGAGTCAGGGCCGCTCGCAGCTCGTCGACGGGCTCGTCGACAGCGAAGGCGGGGTCGAGCTTGCCGTCGCGCGCCATCTTGGTCAGGTCCACGACCAGCTCCTCGAGGGGAGACCGGCGCTGATCACGATCCTGCGCCCTCGCCGGTCGGTGGCTCCCTGCGAGCAACATCAAGCTGGCCAGTATGACAGCGATGCGGGATGGTCTCATGTGACGATCTCCTTCCGGCGGCTCGCCGCCAGCTCTGCGCACTGAGCGCCCTTGGCTCCTTCGCCGGCGCTGCTCACCTCGACAGCTCGCCCGCGGGCCGTGCCGCCCGGATCCGGGCCTGGCCTGCGGCCAGCCGTGTGATCCAGCGGCTGACGTCCCTGGCGGTCACGACGACGGGGCCTTCGCCGGCGGCTCTCACCCTCTGCAGCGACGCTGCGCCGTCGAGCGCGCCGATCGCCTTGTCCGGGAAGTACTCGCCAGGCAGGTGCCGCAGGGTCTTGATGACCGCGGCGCGCAGCGCCATCTTCGTGAACGCCACGCCGTGCTGCTTCGCCAGGAGGGGGGCAACTCGCTTGAGGATGCCGAGGGTGACCAGCGGATCGGGCTCCTTGACGGGCACCACGCCGAAGCGACGAGCGAGCGCCGCGTTCTGCCCGATGCTCTCGTTATACTCTCGCACCGTGGTCGCGCCGATGAGCCTCAGCCCGCGAGCGAGCGCCGGCTTGAGCATGTTGCTCGCGTCGTTGTGCTGGTCGCCCAGGCCGACGATCGAGTGGATCTCGTCGATGAACAGGATCAGCTTGCCATCCTGCTCGCCAGCCTCCTTCAGCACCTTCTGCACGCGCTCCTCGAAGTCGCCCACGAATTGCGTGCCGGCCGTCAGCGCGGCCATGTTCAGCTCGACCAGCCGGCATCCCCGCAGCGCAGGGATCTTGCCCTGCGCGATCCGGAGAGCCACCCCCTCGACGATCGCCGTCTTGCCGACGCCCGGATGCCCGAGGAGGAGGGGGTTGCTCTTGCGCCGCAGCAGGAGCGTGCGCACCACCTCGCTCACCTCTGCCTCGCGCTCGAACGCCTCGCCGAGCTGGCCCTGCGCGGCCAGCGCGGTGAGGTCGCGGCCATACTGGTTGATCGTGGGCGTGGAACGGGAGGCTCCCGGCGAGGGGGAGGGGTGCTGCGGCCCGGCGGCCCCGGCGGCAGGAGCGGGAGTGGGAGTGGGACTGGGACTGGGTTGCGGGGGCTGGACCCGAGCGTTGTGGCGTTCCCACGCTCGGCGGTCCGCCGCCTCATACGCGGCCTCCGCACGATCGGCAGCCTGCTGGGCCTCGCGGAAAGCTCTCCTCGCGTTTTCCACCATCCCGAACCCGAGCGGGGTCCAGGCGAAGGGGTTCGGAGCTGACGCTTGGCGGACTCTCTTTCGTGCCTCTTCCCGCGCGCTCTTCGCCTTGTCCCAGGCTTGCTTCGCGGTACGCCACTCGGGATCGTCGCGGTACGCCGGCTCGGCGAGCGCAGGCGCCGGGTGGATCAGGCTGATGAACAGACCGGCGAAGATGATCGGAAGCGCTGCGCGGCAGCCCATCGGTTCGCTCCTTCCCGCTGAGTTGATCTGGAGCGCACGGTCTTCGCGCTCGGAGAGGATAGGAGCAATCGGTGTGCCGCGGCGCGCGGGCCTCTGTGCACGGAGATCCGTCGCCTCGCCCTGCGACCCTGGCTCGCGGCGCACCCAGCATCGGCTCGAGCGGTGGCCAGGCCCCCGGGCGCCCTTGCCTCACGCCCTCCCGGCGACGGGGGCGCGAGCTCCGAGGGGCCCTGCGCCTCGCCGCCGCCGTCATTCGCCGTGCCGGCGCGCCCTCGGGAAGCAGCGGCGTGTGCCGTCCTCGAACTCCGCCTCGTACTCGCCCTCCAGAGCCTGCGTGGTGACGATCCCGCGCCCGTGCTGCGGGTGGTCGATGATGGACCCGGCGAGGAGGAGCGACTCCGGGTCGTCGAAGCCGCGGGTCAGAGGGCTCTCGCGAATCGCCTGCCAGCGCCGCTCGTGGGCGCGGCGCTCCCGCGCTGCGACGCTGGCGCGGTGCGCCTCCGCGAAGGCCGACGCGCTCTGCCGCGGGAGCGCGGCGACCTCACGCCAGGGGACGCGCAGGATGCGCTGGCCGTAGTTGATCCAGAGCTCGTCGAGCGCCGGCGAGCAGAGCGCGTCGCGGCAGGGGCCGGTCTCGCCGACCCAGGCGAGCGGGACCGAGGCGACCTCGCGCGCCGCGTGCCAGTAGATCTTGAAGAGGTCCCGCTCCAGCGGGTCGGTCTGGTCCACGACGACGGCACCGTCGGGGGCGGGCCAGGCCGGGTACGCACGCGCGAGCTCCGGGAGCACGTCCGACCAGGCGCCGTCGCGCGAGATGGTGACCAGGCGCGAGTCCTCGTTCGCGCCGTCCTCGACGCGGGCGCAGAGGAGGACCGAGCCCTCGCCCACGGTCAGGCCCTGCGGCGCCTGATCGAGCGCCCAGGTCCTGACCGGCGGGAGCGTGAGCTGTGTGGTCTCCACGCCGCGCAGGCGGAAGGCCCGTCCGTCCGTGAGGAGCAGCGCCGATCCGTCGCCGAAGGAGAAGACCTCCGGCTCGCAGGCCCGGACGCCGTCGGGGAGCGCCAGCGCCCGGCCGTCGCCGAGCCAGGTGGGGCGGGCGGCGCGATGGTAGGCGTCGGCGGGGCCGGGGAAGACGAGCACCTCGTCGTCGAGGCGGGCGAGGCCGGCCGGCTCCTCCCAGTCCGGCAGCACAGGGAGAGGACGTGCGCGCCCGACCTCGAGGTCGAGCTCGTAGACGGCGCCGCGGCTCTCCCCGGTGGGTCGCCCGGTCGCCAGCGTGCGTCCGTCGGGTGCTCGTACGATCGAGCGCAGGCAGAGCCCCTCGAGCTTCTGCACGCGCGCCGGCTCCACGCGCGCGTCGACGATCCAGGTCGCCCACTGGCCGAGGCAACCGAGGACCGCCACCCCGTCGGCCTCGAAGGAGAGCGTCGGGCTGTCCGCGCCGGGGAGCTCGATCACGCGCAGCCCCGCCGCGCGGGGCCCGGCGGCCGCGGGCCGCGAGAGGCGACCGGCCTCCAGCCACTCGGGGTTGCCGCTGGCGACGGCGAGGTCGGTCGCCTCCCAGTAGCCGAGCCCGCGCGCCTCGGCGGCGCGGAGCACCTGCAGCAGCTTCTTGGGCGCGTCCTGCCAGGAGAAGGGCAGCTCCTCGAGCGCGCGCTCGACGTGGGCGCGGAGGGCGGGGACCTTCCCGGGCGGGACGTAGTGCCCCACCGTGTAGTTGCCGGTGATCCCGGTGTAGCAGCGCAGCGCGGGCCACCGCTCGGTGAGCGGCGCGAGGAGCGGCGCGAGCGCCCGGCTGTCCTGGAGGTCGAGGGGGACCGCGTCGGCCAGGTCGAGCGGGAGCTCGTCCCAGAGCCCGACGCAGAACCCGCGCGAGTAGACATGCGGCGCCTCGGCGGAGCAGAAGAGGAGGAGCCCCTCGAGGACCGCGGGCCCGGCCTCGTAGCTGCCTTCGTCTCCCAGCGCCTCGAGCACGCGCTGGCGCACCTCCGGCGCGTCGAAGGCCCTCTCGAAGTCGGCGGCCTCGACCGGGCGACCGAGGAGCCAGTCGACGAAGCGGGTGATCGAGGCGGGATCGATGAGGTGCAGCGTGCAGTCGTAGCCCATGGTCCCTCCGTGGCCGGGAGAGTATACGCTGGCCGTGCCAGGACGGCGCGCGACCGGGCAGACCATGACGCCGAGCATGAAGGCCCCTGGCAGGCTCGGACGCCGTGAGTCTCGTCGACCCCAGCCACTCCTGAGGTAGATGCCACTCAGCCCTGCGCCACACCGCGCCCTGGTCGGCGCCCTGACGGACGCTTTGCGGGCTGCTGGCGCCGGCGCGAGGTTTGCAGCCCAAGGCGAGCGAAGGGAGGCCCCATGCCGAACAAGTCCAGGTGGCTGATCGTCCTGCTGTGGGTCGTCCTGCTGTGGGTCGGCCTGCTGGCGGCGTGTCGCGAGGAGAGCGGTTCGGGGCTCCCGGGAGGAGCGCTCGACGCCGGAGCGGCCGACGCGGTCGACGGTCAGCCCCCCGAACCCGACGCAGGAGCCCCTGACGCCCCGGC
>JAKLHH010000768.1 GCA_022710245.1 Myxococcota bacterium | reverse complement strand
GCGTCGAGCGTCGAGCGTCGAGCGTCGAGCGTCGAGCGTCGAGCGTCGAGCGTCGAGCGTCGAGCGTCGAGCGTCGAGCGTCGAGCGTCGAGCGTCGAGCTCAGCTCGCGGCGCGGACGGTGAGGTAGCGCTCCACCGCGTCCATCGCCTGGCGAAGCAGGGTGGGCATCCGCTCCGCGACGGCGGCGCGGAGCTCGGGGTCCGGCGCCCGGCCGGGACGCTCGGCCAGCCAGGCGTGCAGCCCCTGGAGCAACGCGCCGAGGAGCGTGTCACCCGCGCCGGTGGTGTCGGCCACCTCCAGCGCCCGCGTCGGCGTGAGGCGCAGGCTCCTCCCGGCGTGGAACCACTCCAGGCCCTGCCGGCCGAGGGTCAGCACCAGGTGCTCGACCCGGCGCGCCTGCATCCAGGCGCCGATCACCGACGGGGGCGGGGCCGCCTCGCCGACCAGCGCCTCGAGCTCCTCCTCGGTGGGCGTGGCGAGGAAGACGTCCTGCACCGCCTCCCTCGCGCGCTCGCTCTTGTCCACCGAGACGGGCTCGAAGCAGAGCCAGGCCCCGCGCTCGCCGAGGCCGCGCGCGAGGTGCGCGAGCGGCCCCGCGAGCAGGTTCGCGTCGGCCACCACCAGGTCGCCGGCGCCCACGCCCGCCAGCGCCTCGTCGAGCCAGGGGCCGTCCATCGCGGCCTCGAAGGTCGCGGCGTCGGTGGCGCCGTGGAGCAGGCGGCCGCGCTCCATGAAGGCCGCGTACAGGCCGACGTCGCGGCCGGGGAGGCTGCGCGCCAGCACGTGGGGCGAGTCCGCGCCCAGCACGCGGTGCACGTGCTGCGAGAACGGACCATCTCCCAGCGCTGTGATCAGCCGCCGCGGCGCTGGCGCCAGCGCCCGGAAGATGTTGTAGCCGACGCCGCCGACCTGGACCGTGATCGGCGCGATGCACGAGGTCCCCGGGGTGAAGTGCTCGCGGCAGGCGATGACGTCCACCAGCACGGCTCCAAAGACGTGGATCATGGAATCACGAACCCTCGACGATCCCCCCACGGACGCGAGACAGGCGGTCGGGGCAAGAGTAGCACCTCTCGCACGGCTGTGTTATGGAGGCGACCGGCGCGCCATGAGCATCTCGGAGATCCTCTCCTTCAGCCTGCTCGCGTTCACCTCGGTGTTCTTCATCGTGAACCCCCTGGGCGCGGCCCCCGTCTTCCTGGCGCTCACCGACGGTTGGTCGCGTGCGGATCGGGTCCGCGCGGCGGGGCGCTCCACGCTGATCGCGGGCACCATCCTGGTCGTCTTCGCGCTGACCGGGAACCTGATCTTCCGTCTCTTCGGTGTCACCCTCGGCGCCTTCCGCCTGGCCGGGGGCGTCCTGCTCCTGCGGGTGGCGATGGACATGCTGCACGGCCAGCCCACCGCGACCAAGTCCACCCCCGAGGACCACCGGGACGCGGCGCAGAAGGAGGACATCGCGGTGACCCCGCTCGCGATCCCGCAGCTCGCGGGCCCGGGCTCCATCGCCACGGTGATCCTCCTGCCTGGCGATCCGCGCGTCCCCTGGCGGATCGCGCCGGTCATCATCGCCATCGCCGTGACGCTCCTCGTCGCCTACCTGGTGCTGCGCGGCGCTGACCGCGTGCAGCGCTTCATCGGTCAGAGCGGCACCCGGATCATGACCAAGATCATGGGCCTTCTCATCGCGGCGGTGGCGATGGAGTTCGTCGCGCATGGCGTCAAGGAGCTGCTCCCCATGATCATGAGCGGGCTCAAGCACTGACCCCGGGCTAGCCCCAAAACAAGCGCATGTCGCCTACTGCGGAGGGGGATACCGTCGGCGATACGGTGTCGGGCTCCTCGAAGTACCAAGAGTACGACTTCGTCTCTCGCCCTCCTCGCTACGGCTCATGCGCTTGTCTTGGGGCTAGCGCCAGCGCACCGTGGCTCCACGGGCTGCCTGGGACTCTCCGCCCCGGGCTACCCGAGGAGACAGTTGTGGCTCCTACCCCCCTGCACCGGCCGGTCAACCCACGTGGTATCAAGCACCTGGCAGACCCGGAGCGTGGTCCAGAAGTTGCCTAACCCTGTGGCGATGAGCAACGTGTCGGCGGTCCTCGGCACCCTCACCTCCCTCGCTGTCCTCGCCACAGCCTGCGGCCCGGCCGCTCCGGACTCTGCCCCGGTCGGGGTCCGCCGCAGCAACATCTTCAACGGCCAGGTCTACTCCGGCCACCCGGCGGTGGGCGAGCTGGACATCGACCAGGGCAGCCTCTGCACCGCCACCCTGATCGGCAAGAAGACCGTGCTCACCGCGGGTCACTGCGCCGAGGGCTCAAGCTACACGTTCATCGCGGGCGGCGCGTCCTACAAGGTCGCCCAGGTCATCGCCCACCCGAGCTTCAATGCCAGCACCCTCGCCAATGACATCGCGGTGGTGATCCTCGCGCAGGCGCCGGCCCTGACGCCGATCATCGCCAGCAGCAAGCCGCCCACGGTGGGCCAGCAGGTGACGCTGGTCGGCTTCGGCGTGACCAGCGAGAAGGGCAGCGACTCGGGGACCAAGCGGATCGCGCACGCCACCATCTCGCAGGTCACCCAGACGCGCCTCGTCTGGAACGGCGCCAGCGGCGGCACCTGCTACGGCGACTCGGGCGGCCCCGCGTTCGCCACCATCGACGGCAAGGAGGTGCAGGTCGGCGTCACCTCCACTGGCGACCCGCCCTGCGGGACCACCGACTACGACACCCGCGTCGACGCGTTCCTCTCCTGGATCAAGCAGACCGCGGGCGGCGACGTCTACGAGGGCGCGGTCGACCCGCCGACGCCGCCGGCCGACACGCAGGCCCCGCAGGTCGCCATCAGCTCTCCGGCCTCCGGCGCGACGGTGCAGGCGAGCGTGACGGTGCAGGCGAACCTGACCGACAACGTCGGCGTCACGCGCGCCACGCTGGCCGTCGACGGCGCGACCGCCGCCACCCTGAGCAAGAGCCCCTGGTCCTTCACGGTCGCCCTCGCCGCCGGTCAGCACACGCTGCAGGTCGCGGGCTACGACGCCGCCGGCAACCGCGGTCAGGCGACCGTGGTGGTCAGCGTCGGGACCACGCCGACGCCGTCGCCGAGCAACCCCGACCCGGCCACGCCCACCCCGGGAGCCTTCGGCGCCAGCTGCACGCGGTCCACCGACTGCGCGAGCGGGCTCTGCGCCGAGGACCCCGACAGCCAGCTCCACTACTGCACCGAGGCCTGCGACGTCAGCTCGGGCTGCCCGGGAGGGGCGACCTGCTTCCCGGCGAGCGGCAACCGCAACGTCTGCGGGCCGCCGGCCGGGGCCGCGCACACCTACACCGGCGAGCTGATCGGCACCTGCGCGGCGACCCCCGGCGCCCCGGTGCTCGCGCTCTGGCCGGTGCTGGCGCTCCTCCTCGTCTGGGGGGGCGCGTCGTCGTCGCCGCTGATCAGGTCCAGCTCGAAGGCTCAGGGGCGCGCGTCGCCGTCGCCGCTGATCAGGTCCAGCTCGAAGGCTCAGGGGCGCGCGTCGCCGTCGCCGCTGATCAGGTCCGGCTCGAAGGCTCAGAGGCGTGAGTGGCGTCGGTCGAGCCACTCGCAGAAGTCGAGCACCACCGTCTCGGCGGGCCGCGCCCGGTAGAGCTCGTCCGCCCAGGGCGGCAGCCCGCGCGGCTGCTCCGTCGCCAGCGTGTAGCGCAGCCGGCAGTGCTCGCCGTCGGGGAGGAAGCGCGCCGAGCCGGCGAGCCGCTTCAGGCTCCCGCCCCCGTGGCGCCAGCGCACCTCGAGCTGCGGGTCGTCGTACTCGTAGCTGAGCGTGTAGGCCACCGAGGCGCGCTCGAGGCTGCCGAGGAAGTCCACCTCGAGGGCGCGGCCGCGGTCGTCCCGGCGGCGCACGACCACCGTGCCCACCACGACCAGCCACTCGGCGATGTGGTCAGCGTCGGAGAAGAGCCGGTAGCACTGCTCGGCCGTCTGCTCCAGGCGGGCCTCGACGATGGTCCGGTCCTCCTCCTCGGTGACCTTCAGCTCGAGCTCGTCGGGGTAGTCGTCCGAGAACTTGGCGCCCATGAGCCGATTATATGTCGAGCGGAGGTGGGAGGATCAATCCGGTCACGCGCGGAGCGCTGATCGGACTGGCTCCGGGCGCAGGACGAGAGTGATCAGCGGTCAGCGTCACGCGAGGGCGCGGGCCTCGGCGTCGTAGCGGTCGACGAAGGCGACCAGCGCGTCGCGGAAGCAGGTCGCCGGAGGCTTGACCAGCCCGGCCCCCACCATGCCGACCCCCGGCTCGCGGTGGGCGATCCCGGTGTTGATGACCGGCAGCACGCCCGACTCCACCACGCGGACGATGTCGATCGCGGTCGGCGTGCCGCGGAAGTCCAGCGCGGGGATCTTGTACGCCTGGCTCTCGCCGAGGGTGATGCCGTACATGCGGCCCGTGTGCCCGAGCGCGTCGACGGCGCGGCCGCCGACGAACTGCACGATGGCGGGGGCCGCCGCCATGGCGAAGCCGCCGATCCCGGCGGTCTCGGTGATCACCGAGTCGCCGATGTCGGGCGCGGCGTCGGCGGCGGTGAAGCCCGGCAGGTAGAGGCCCTCGACCATGCTCGCCGGCGCGGTGAACCAGCGCCCGCCGAGGCCGGCGAGCCGGAGCCCGAACTCGGTGCCGTTGCGGGCAATCACGCTGATCACCGAGCTCCAGGGCAGGTCGGCGAGCGGCATGAGCGAGGT
>JAKLHH010000767.1 GCA_022710245.1 Myxococcota bacterium | reverse complement strand
GGATGAGCGAGACGCCCGTCGTCGTGGGGAGCTCACACGAGGCCGGCCTGGTCCTCGCCGACGCGCAGGTCTCTCGGCGGCACTGCGAGCTCACCGCGGGCACGCGCGGCTTCCTGGTGCGCGATCTGGGCAGCCGCAACGGCACCTGGTTCGAGGGGTCGCGGGTGCAGGAGGCGGCGGTGCCGCCCGGCGCGCTGATCCGCGTCGGGCAGACGCACCTCTGGCTGGGCGAGCGCGACCGCACCGCCGGCGTGGAGCCGAGCGAGCGCGAGAGCTTCGGAGCCCTGGTCGGACGCTCGCTGCCGATGCGGCAGCTCTTCACGCTGCTCGAGCGCTTCGCCGCGGCGGACACCACCGTGCTCCTCCTCGGCGAGACCGGCACCGGCAAGGAGCTCGCCGCCCGGGCGCTGCACGAGGCGAGCGCGCGCGGCGGACAACCCTTCGAGGTCTTCGACTGCGGCGCGGCGCACCCCGGCCTGGTGCGCTGCGCGCTCTTCGGCTACCTGCCCGGCTCCTTCACCGACGCGGGCCCGGGCGGGCCGGGTGTCTTCGAGCGCGCCGCCGGCGGCACCGTCTTCCTCGACGAGGTCGGCGAGCTCCCGCTGGAGGTGCAGCCGGCGCTGCTCCGCGTCTGCGAGCAGCGGACCGTGCAGCGCATCGGCAGCGAGCGACCGGTGCAGGTGGAGGCGCGCATCATCGCGGCGACCCACCGCGACCTCGCGGAGGAGGTCGCGGCCGGCCGCTTCCGCGAGGACCTCTACTACCGGCTGCAGGTCCTCACGCTGACCTTGCCCCCGCTGCGCAAGCGCCGCGAGGACCTCCCGCTCCTCTGCCGCCGCCTGCTCGAGCAGCTGGGGGTCAGCGAGGTCCGCTCGGGGCCCGTCGCGGGCCCGCCGCTGACGCTCCTCGAGCAGCACGACTGGCCGGGCAACGTGCGCGAGCTGCGCAACGTGCTCGAGCGCGCCCTCGCCACCTCGGGGCCGGCCCTGCCCTTCGCCGAGCTCCGGGTGGAGCTCGAGCGCGCGACGCCGGAGCAGGGGGGCGAGGGCGCGTCCTTCGCCGAGCTCAAGCGCCGGGCCATCGACGAGTTCGAACAGCGCTACCTGGCCGAGCTCCTCGAGGCGCACGGCGGCAACGTGCGGCAGGCCTCGCGCGCCTCGGGCATCGAGCGCACGCAGCTCCGGCGGCTGCTCCGGCGGCATGGGCTCCACTGACGCCCCCACGGGCTCCACTGACGCTCCGGCTCGACTGACACCCCGTCGAGGATGAGCGAGGGAGAGGCCGCTCAGGGCCCGAGCTGGACGTAGCGCGTGTGGTAGAGGTCCAGGCCGCCGGCGCCGCCCGCGCGATCGGAGACGAAGTAGAGCTCGCAGCCGTCCGCGCTGAGGAAGGGATCCATCTCCTTGGCGTCGCTGTTGACGACGGGCAGCCGCGCGGGCGCGGGGAAGGCGGCGTCGCGGTCGCCCCGCAGCGCGTACCAGAGGTCCGCGGCGCCCGCCGTCCCCGGGCGGGTGGAGCCGAAGACGATGACTCGCTGGTCTGCGGTCAGCGCGGGGCTGTCCTCGCCGTCGGCGGTGTTGATGCCCGGCACCAGCTTTGGCCCGCTGTAGGCCGCGGCCGCCGTGGCGCGCTCGAGGAAGAGGCAGTCCATGCCGCCGCTGCCGACGGCGGCGTAATAGAGGCGGCGCCCGTCGCTCGAGGGGGTGGGGTCGAACTCCCAGTCGGTGGTGCTCGCCACGGTGAGCAGCGCGAAGTCCGCCTGCACGAAGGGCTGGGTCAGGCTCGAGCGGGTGGCGTACCAGAGGTCGGAGAGCCCCGTCCCGCCGCTCCACTCGGCGGCGACGTAGGCGGTGAGCCCGTCGCTCGAGAGCGCGAAGTGGGTCGCCTCGCCAGCGAGCCCGAGCGAGCTCGCGCCGCCGAAGGGCTCGGCCAGCCCGCCGCGCTTGGCCACGAAGACCTCGAAGTGCGAGGCGGAGGCCCGGTCGGAGCTGAAGTAGAGCGTCAGGCCATCGGCGGTCACGAAGGGATCGAGCTCGCTCGCGCCCGAGCTGACGGCCAGGAGCTGCGGCGCCTCGAAGCTGAAGCTGCCGCTGAAGCTGCAGCGGCGCCCGCCGTCGGCCGTCGGCGCGTCGCGCGGCGCGCCCTCGCCGCGCCCGTCCGCGCGGGCGAGGTCGACGCGGGGGCCGTCGAGGTGCGTGCCCGCCTCGGTGTGGTAGCCGCGCGAGAGGGAGTCCCAGTCGTGGCAGCCGGAGAGGAGGACGAGCCCCAGCGCGACGAGCCCGAGCGCGACGAGGGCACGCACTAGAACCGTGCTCCCAGCGCGACGAGCCCGAGCGCGACGAGGGCACGCACTAGAACCGCGCTCCCAGCGCGACGAGCCCGAGCGCGACGAGGGCACGCACTAGAACCGCGCTCCCAGCGCGACGGCGGCGCCGCGCGCGCCCGCCCCGGCCGCCGGCCGGCGGCCCGTCAGCAGCCACCAGGTGAGGCCCGCCGCCACGGCCACGCCACCGCCGACGAGCAGCCCGACGCCCACGCGCTCGCGGGTCCGGGGGCTCGCCCAGCGCTCGGGCGGGCAGGCCGGCGCGCACTCGCGCTCGAACCAGTCGTAGTCGCTCCTCGCGCTGGCGGCGAGCGCCGCCCCGGCGATGAGCAGCGCGAGCCCGGCGCCGCCGGTGATGAGCGCCCCCCAGCGGCCGCGCCGCGGCTCCGCGACAGGCGGCTCCGGGGACGGCAGCAGCGGCGGCCTCGGCGCCGCCTCGGCGGCCGCCGGCGGTGGGCTGGCGCGGGGCGGGCTCGGCGCCTCGGCGCGGCAGGCGCGGAGCCTGGCCAGCTCCCCCTCGACGCGCTTGCGCAGCGGGCTCTGCGGCTCGCGCTCGAGGTAGCGCTGGTAGTACTCGGAGGCGGCCCGGCAGTCGCCCTTCTTCCCGTAGGCGAGCGCGATGTTGTAGAGGAAGCCCGGCCGGCGGCTGGCGCTGTAGCCGCCCAGGTAGGCGGCGATCGCCTCGTCGTACCGACGCTGCTGGTAGAGATCGAGCCCCTTCAGGTAGAGACGCTCGGCCTCCTTCTCGTCGGCGCGGACCGGCGAGGCGACCGCGCAGGCGAGCAGGAGGCACCCGAGCTGCAGCCAGCGAGAGCCCATCGCGCTCGATCGGATAACGCTGCCGCGAGGCTGTCAAGTTGTTGGTCGCGGCCGCTACCCGCCACCGCCGACGTGCGGGGCGCCGCTCCTGTGGGTCGCCGCCGCTACCCGCCACCGCCCGACGTGCGGGGCGCCGCTCCTGCGAGTCGCGGCCGCTACCCGCCACCGCCCGACGTGCGGGGCGCCGCTCCTGTGGGTCGCCGCCGCTACCCGCCACCGCCCGACGGTCTGACGCGGAGCCGCGAGGCGTGGAGCACGCGCGCGAGCACGGCGAGCTCGCCCTCGCCCGCCGCGAGGGCGCGGGTCAACGGGCCGAGGCAGCCTCGGCGGTAGCGCCCGGGGAGCGGCGCGTCCTCGAGGAGCAGCACGTTGCCTGCGGCCGGCGCGGCAGCCAGGCGGCGCAGCGCCTCGAGGGAGACCGGCCTGGCAGCCGCCACCGCGAGGAGCTCGGGCGAACGCGCGACGGCGAGCGCAGCGTGGAGCGCACCGGCGAGGCCTCGCGCGCGGTGGACGCTGGCGACCCGCGCGACGTGCGGGAGCGCGGGGAGCCCGTTAAGGGTCGGAGCCGCGAGCAACACCTCCTCCAGCTCCGTCGCGAGCGACGCGAGCTCGAGGAGCCGCGGCCGCGGATCGTCGCCCGGCGCGCAGAGGATGACCAGCGAGAGGCGCACTCCCGGGTATTAGCACGTTGCCCGCCCCGCCGCGGTGCCCTATGCTCCCCCCATGGCAGACCGCCCCGACGGCCCCGAGGACAGCGGCCAGAGCGAGCAGGAGCGGATCGCCGCCCTCGAGGCGGAGGTCGCGCGCCTGCGCGAGCGTCTGGGCGAGGAGGGCGCCGGCGCGGCCCCTCCCGCTGACGCGCCCGCGACCACCGAGCCGGCGGCCGAGCCAGCGCGTCCGAGGCTCGCCGTGATCGTGGGCGAGGGTGGGCGCGCCGGGGCTGGCGAGCCGGCGGCCCCGGTGCTGCCGGGACGCTCGCGCGGCAAGATGATCCTCGTCGGGCTGATCGTCGTCGCGGTCGCCCTCGCCGTCTTCCTCGCGGTCTTCCTCACCATCTCCCGCGGCTTCGACTCGCTGGCGAACAAGGCGGCGAAGACCTTCGCCCCCTCGAGCGGCACGGGGGCGAGCTCCGGAGGCTCGAGCGGCAGCGAAGGCGCTGGCAGCGGCAGCGGTGAGCAGCGCCCGCCGGGTCTGCAGCCGCCCGGCCTCTGACCGACGACGACTGGACTGGACGCGCCCTGCCCGGCTGATGCACGCATGACCATCGCCACCCTCGAGAAGCCCACCCCGACGAGCGCCGCGAGCTCGCGCTCCGCCCTGCAGCCAGCCCCGGGGCGTCCCCCGCCGCTCCGGCTCGGTCCGCTCGTGGTCGCGCCGCCGGTCATCCTGGCGCCCATGTCGGGGCTCACCAACCTGCCCATGCGCGCGCTCAGCGAGGAGGCGGGCTGCGGGCTCACCATCACCGAGTTCCTCGCCGCGCCGGCGATCGCCGGCCGCGGCCGCAAGGAGCTGGAGAAGGTCCAGCCGAGCCCTGAGGGTCGCGCCTGGGGCGCGCAGCTCTTCGGCCGCGACCCGCGCCAGATC
>JAKLHH010000766.1 GCA_022710245.1 Myxococcota bacterium | reverse complement strand
CGCGGCGCGGAGCAGGGCCTCGTGGCAGACGTCGAGGAGCTCCTCGCCCGAGGTGCCGGAGACCGGGTAGGCGGCCACGCCGCAGACGGCGGCGCCGCCGGTCAGGGGCAGCGCGACCAGCTGCCGCGCGAGGACGCTGGCCTGGTCCAGGCTGAGCTCGGGCGCGAGGACCTCGAGGGTGTCGGCGCTGTAGAGCGCGACCAGGTCCACCTCGCGGAGGCTGCCGCGGATGGCGGGCACCTCCGCCACGATCGGGAGCGGCGAGCCCGGGACCTGCAGCTTGATCAGCGCGGCCGTGCGACCGAACGTGCGCGCTCGCACCACCTCCTCCTCGAGGGAGATGAGGAAGCGGTCATGGCTGTGCATGCGGTGCAGGCGGGTCTCGACGGGCGGCAGGACGTGGATCGACGCGGTGACGGCGCCCATGGTGACCTGGTCGCCGACCACGAGCTTCGACTCCTTCATCGGCTGGCCGTTGAGCCGGGTGCCGTTGGTGGAGTCCAGGTCCTGCGCCCAGACCTCGCCGCTCTTCACCGTGAAGCAGGCGTGGCGCCGCGAGATGCTCTGATCGGAGATGCAGATCTGCACGCCCGGATCGCGCCCCAGGATCAGCTCCTGACCCTCGGTCAGCGTCACCACCTGCGTGCAGTTGCGGTGGTAGAGGAGGAGGGAGATGCGTGAGGCCCCCGTCAGCTCCCCGTCCGCGAACGAGCGGAGCGTGGTCCGCTCGGCAAGAATCCGGTCCAGGTCCTCTGCCATGGCCCTCTTTATACCATCCCTCAGCGCCCCGGGAGAGCCAGAAGAGCGCGGCGACGGCCGGGGTGCTCCTCGAGCGGCGCGGACCGCGAGGCGAGACCGCGAGGCGAGATCCGGGGTTGACCCGCGGTCTTCCGTGCCTAACTTGGGGGGCGGCAGACGAGATGATGCGCCGCATCCCCATCACCTACCACGCAGCCGCGGCGCCGACCTCGCCGGCCGTGGTGGACATGACTGGCAGAGACGATGGACATGAGAGACGGGCGGCCGGCGGCGGCGCGGAGGCTGGCGCGCCCGGGTCGCCGACGGGCGCGGGACCGACCGAGCCGACCCCACCGACCGAGCCGACCGCCCTGGCCGGGCCCGACGGCGGACGGCCGCCTGTCGTGACGCCGCAGGCGAGCGAGGCCCACGAGGCCCCCCCGATCGTGAGCCGAGAAGCGGGCCGCGAGGAGCAGCTCCGCCGCGAGCTCCAGGCCGCGCTGCGCCAGGCGGACCAGCTCGCGCGCGACCTGCAGACCTACCGCCGGCACGCCGAGGGACGTCTGTCGCGGATCCAGACCGAGTCCCGCGCCGAGGCGCTGGCGGAGCTGGGCGACGTGCTGCGCTCCCTCGAGCTGGCGCTCGAGGCGCCGCCCACCGACCCGGCCGCCCTGCGCGAGGGCGTCGCGCTCGTCGCGCGCAGCCTGGAGACCACCCTCGAGCGTAACGGCCTCGAGCGCATCGCGACCGTCGGGGAGCCCTTCGACCCGAGGCTGCACGAGGCGGTGCTCACGGAGCCCGCGCGCGACCTGGCGCCCGGCACCGTGGTGCGGGAGCTCGCGCCGGGGTTTCGCACCGCCGAGCGGGTGGTGAGGCCAGCGCGGGTCTCGGTGGCCGCCTGACAGGACGCCAGCGAGAGGGTGCGCGCGACCTCAGCGCGAGCGAGGGCTGTAGCTCCGCTCGTAGTGGTAGCGCTCGTCCCGGTAGCTCTTCCACACCTTGATCGGATCCCAGTACTTGAGCGGCCGCTCGTCCATCGGCAGCGCGAGCTTGCGCGGCCCCGGCAGGCCGTCCTCCCAGATCTCGACCAGCCCGATGTCGATCGCCTCCACCTCGCGGTTGCGCTGCTCCGGGCTGTAGATGTGCCGGCGGGTCGAGGCGCCGAAGCGCCCCTCCTTGGGGAACTGCGCCTTGCGGAAGTAGCGCTTGCCCTCGCTGAGCGGCGGCACCGCCACGGGCAGCGCCGGGCGCGGCGGGCTCTCCGCGTCCTCCAGCACCACCACGCCGTTGACGCTGCCCGGACCGCCGACGCTGTGCACCAGCGCCGCGCGAGGCTCGAAGGGGAACGGCGCGCGCCGGAGGTCGAGCCCGCCGGGCTCGCCCAGGAGCTGCCAGTAGGTCTCCACCAGCTTGATCAGCCCGGTGCCGCCGACCGGGTGTCCGTCCTTGAGCCCGCCCGAGGGGTTGATCGGGATCGTGCAGCCCGCCGAGGTGGGGTCGGTGCGGCCGTCGAGGATGGCGCGCTCGGCCTCGGCCAGCGGGTAGAAGCCGAGGTTGATCAGGTTGAGCAGGTAGAGCGGGCCGAACGCGTCGTGGATCTCGGCGAAGAAGCCGGGCGGCCACTCGGGCACGAGGAAGCCGCCGCCCGCCTGCGGCTCCACCGGGATGCCCGCCATCGCGAAGGCGCGCTGGGCGGCGAGCTCCGAGGCGGCCAGGGTGCAGACGCGCTGGCGGTGGATGATGCGGTTGTAGTCGTTGACCAGCGCGTGGCCGGTGATCTTCACCTGCGCGCGGTGCCCGTCGAGCTCGCGGTGGCAGCTGAGCAGCGCCGCGCCCGCGCCGTCGGTGGTGGGACAGAGGTCGAAGAGCCGCAGCGGATCGGCCCAGGGGAGGTTGCCCCCGCCGCGGTAGCGCTCGCGCATCTTCTCCTTGCGGAAGCCCTCGCCCCTGAACTGCGCGAAGCGGTTGTAGGAGGCCGCGTTGTAGGCGATCACGGAGATCTCCTCGAGGAGCGTCCGCAGGCGCGCCTCGTCGATCCCGTGCCGCCCCATGAAGGCGCTGGTGATCAGCGCCACCGCCGCCGGCATCGTCACGCCGTACTCGCGATCCTTGGCCGGCACCACCTGCGAGATGATCTCCTCGCGCCGCGCGGCGGTCAGGCTGCGGTCGTTCATCAGCTCGCCACCGACGACGAGGACGTTGGCGCCGCAGCGCGCCTCCTTGCAGGCGAGGGTGACACCGCCGAGGCTGTTGGAGGCGTTCTCGACGCGGGTGGCCTCGATGCCGACCAGCCCGAGGTTGTCGCAGATCGCCGCCGCCAGGTGGTTCACCTGGTTGAACATGCTCGGGTCCTGGCAGGTCACCAGCAGGCAGTCGATGGAGCTGCGGTAGCGCTCGACGATGGAGAGCGCCGCGTCCGAGAGGAGCGAGACGAGGTCGATCCCGCAGGCGCGATAGGAGGGGGTGCGGTTGGCGTCGTGGATATAGACCGGGGCGTCGAGCATGCAGCGGCACTCCTGGTGTGGGTCGCGGCTCTTGTCCTCGCGGCGGCTCGGCGCGACCGCCCGACCTGCGCGGCGCCGCTCCATTCCTCGCGGCGGCTCCGCCGCTCTCCCCATTAGACCATACTCCGGCGGCTCCTCGCCTCCCCGACGAGTGATGTGGCAGCCGCGTGGTGGAGCGCTATGCTTCCCTGAGCAAGGAGAAGAGAGACATGCAGTGGGAGAGCGACGCCAGCGCGGATACCTTCGAGCAGGAGGTGCTCGAGCGCTCGCGCTCCATGCCCGTGATCGTCGACTTCTGGGCGCCCTGGTGCGCGCCCTGCCGGGTCCTGGGGCCGACCCTCCAGGCAGCCGTGGAGGCCCGCGGCGGGCAGGTCTGGCTGGTCAAGGTCGACGTGGAGCAGCACCAGAGCCTGGGGCGGCGCTACGGGGTGAGCGGCATCCCGGCCGTGAAGGCCTTCGTCGACGGTCGCCCCGTCGACGAGTTCGTGGGTCTGCTCGACCGGCGGGCGGTGGAGGCCTTCCTCGATCGGGTAGCGCCCTCGCCCGAGGACCGCGCGCTCGGCGAGGCGCGGCGGCAGGGCGAGCTCACCGCCAGCGAGCTGGAGGCCGTGCTGGCCCCGGCGCTCGAGCACCCGCACCGCCGCGACGAGGCGCTGCTCGTGCTGGCCGAGCACCACCTGGGCGCCGGGGACCTCGACGGGGCCGAGCAAGCCCTCCGTCAGATCGCTCCCGAGAGCCTCCTCGGCGAGCGCGCCGCCCTGGAGCGGACCCGCGTCGACCTGCTGCGAGCCGGCCGCGCCGCGCCGACAGGCGAGGACAGCAGCCCGGAGGCGAGGTGGTCGCGCGCTGGCGCGCTGCTCGCCGCGGGGAACGAGCGCGATGCCCTCGAGGAGCTCCTCGAGCTGCTGCAGCGCGATCGCCGCTTCCGCGAGGGCGGCGCTCGCCGCGCGATGCTGGCCATCCTCGCGGACGAGACCGCCGACCCCGAGCTCGCGCGCGAGTTCCGCAGGCGCATGCAGATCTACCTCTAGGCTCCCCAAGGGACCCAAGGTCCCTCGCACCGCGCCGGACCCACAGCGCCAGAGCATAGACGTCAGCCGCGGCTGACCGGGCGCCAGCCGCGACCGACGGAGGGAGGATGGGGTGGTGCGGATGGTTGGTGGGGACTACAGACAGTTGTAGTAGCCGTTGGTCTGGTCGAACTTGCAGCTCTTGCCGTAGGAGCTGCACTTCGCTTGCTTCACGGTGCTGTTCTCACACCAGATGAGGGTGCCGCTGCTGCAGCGGCCCTCGAAGGTCTCGCCCTTGCAGGGGTCTGTGGTCGGCGCGGGGGTCGTCGACTTGCCGCAGCCGTAGTAGCCCTGGGTGCTGTCGTGGCCGCAGACCATCCCGGACGAGGCGCAGTCCTGCTTCTTGACCGCGTTGTTCTCGCACCAGATGACAGTCGTACCCGAGCAGCGGCCCTCCCACGTCTCGCCCTTGCACGGATCGGTCGGGGTCG
>JAKLHH010000765.1 GCA_022710245.1 Myxococcota bacterium | reverse complement strand
GCCGGCTCTGCCACCGCCGCCAGGGGCGGCAGGGAGAGGAGCAACCCGAGGACCAGCATCGCCAGAGCACGGAGAGTCATACCTGGTAGCAGAGCAACTCGCGTGCCCGCGGCCTCACATGAATCCAGGGCAGTTAGCCGCGCAGCGCTCACGACCGCCGCCACCCGTCACGGCTGCCCCGCCGGCCAGCACGCGACGGAGCTGCACGGGGACCACCGTCGCGCGACAGGAGCTCTGATCAGACCCCCGCCATCGCCCGGCCGCACGTGGGAACCGGCACCCGGCTTCCTGCATTGGACATGGGACACGGTAGGATCACCGGTGTGCCGGCCTGATGGGGTACCGTCGGGGTGGATGCCGTCATCAGCCGGCGCGCTCACGAGGTGAACCCACGCCCTGTCCTGATCACGGCGGGAACCTCCGCACCTCCCCGGCTGTCACAACCCCGGCATCCATCACCCAGACCTGCTGACGAGGCGAGCACGCGCCGCTGCGACGGGCGTGACGGCGCGCGCCCGCCTGCGAGGAGGAGCCATGAGCGCCGTTGATAGCGAGACCGTTGGTGGCCGCGAGGCCGTTCCCGGGCCTGCGGTCGCTGCCGAGGCAGGCATCGCGGCCGAGCCCGAACGCGACGCCGCGATCGAGGCCGATGCTGATCCACGCGACGCGGCGCCCATCGCCGACGACGAGCTGCGGAGAGAGATCGCCGCGCTCCGCCGCGCACGCCCGCAGCGGCGGGCGGCCTTTCCGCTCAGCGTCGGGCTGGCCGCCGCGGCCCACCTCGCCATCGCCATCGCTGCGCTCCTCGCGCCGTCACGGCCAGGCCCGGTGGAGCTCGCCCGGCGGGAACGTCCGCTCGCGCTGGACCGGCTGATCGCGGCGAGGGTCGTCATGGCCACGAGCACGAGCCGCCAGCGCCTCCTCGTCCCGCCGCCCGACGGGCCCGACTGGCTGAAGCGCTCTAGCGCAGCCCTCGCCCGGGGCGCCGACGATGCCGGTGTGCTCGGGCTCCTCCGCAGCGCGTCGGGCTCGCACATCGCGCGCATCTTCGGCCGTGACTCGGCGCTCGGCGGCGGCTCCGAGGACGCGCTGGGCGAGCTCATCGGAGACCGCGTGGGCGCGAGTTATGGCGTGGGCGGCCTCGGGCTCGTTGGCAGCGGCCGCGGCGGAGGCCGGCCCAGCGGCCGCGCGGCCGGCGTCCGGTACGGCCGCGGCAGAGGCGGGCTCGGCGGCCGTGCGGTCGCCGCCGGGTACGGCCGCGGCGTGGGTGCCGGGCCCGCTGACCGCTCCGGACGCCCGTCGGCCGCCTGGCGCGCGGGCGCCACGCCGCGAGGCCCGGACGCGCCGCGCCGCGAGCCCCTGCGGCCGCGCGACGAGGCCACGCCCGCCGAGCAGGCCGGCCTCCTCACCGCCGCCGCCGTCGGCGACGCCGATCGCTTCGACCACTACCTCAGCTTCCTCCAGCGCCACCCCGACGAGAGCAAGAGCCTCGGGCTCGCCATGGAGCGCCGCGTGCGCGTCCGCGTCGTCGACGCAGAGGGGCGCCCGGTGAACGGCGCCGCGCTCACCATCGCCTCGCCGGCCGGCACCGTGCAGGGGCGCACCCACGCCGACGGGCGCTGGGATCTCTACCCCGGCGTCAGCGCGCCGCAGACCACCGGCGCCGCGCTCCTCACCGTGCGCGCCGGGGACCAGAGCGCGCAGCGCTGGCTCAAGCTCCCGCAGAGCGGCGAGGGCGAGGAGCAGACCGTGCAGCTCCCGATCGTCGCGCACGCCCCCCGCGCCCTCGAGCTCGCCTTTCTCGTCGACGCGACCGGCAGCATGGACGACGAGCTCCGCTACCTCCGCAGCGAGATCCTCTCCATCGTCGAGCGGCTGAGGACCGCGGTGCCCGGCCTGCAGCTCCGGCTGGGGGCCGTCTTCTACCGTGACCGCTGCGACGAGGAGCAGCTCCGGCTGGTCCCCTTCACCGCCAGCCCGAAGGAGTTCCGCGCCAGCATCAACCCGATCAACGCCGCGGGCGGCGGGGACTACCCCGAGGACGTCAACGCGGGGCTCCAGGCGGCCATGCAGCGCCTGCAGTGGAGCAGCGCGCCGGACGCCGTGCGCGTCCTCGTGCACATCGCGGACGCGCCGCCGCAGCCGTACGCGGACGAGACCTACCGCTACCCGCAGGCGATGCGCGACGCCTCGGCCCGCGGCATCCGCCTCCTGCCCGTCGCCGCGAGCGGCGCCGACCGCACCGTCGAGGTGCTCTTCCGCGCCATGGCCGCCTTCACCTCGACGCCCTACGTCTACCTCACCGACGACTCCGGCGTGGGCGGGACGCACCTCGAGGCGGACACCGAGCGCGTCGCCATCGAGCGGTTCAACGACCTGCTGGTGCGACTGCTGGTGAGCGACCTCCGCGGCAAGGGCATGCACGAGCCGGGCAAGCTGGGGCCCGCCGGGAACCAGGGCGTCGCCCGCCGCGGGCGCGGGCAGGGGCCGAGCTAGCCCCAAGACCAGGGCATGAGCCGTAGCGAGGCGGGGAGACCGAGGGGAGGCACGGTACGCCGAGGAGGTGCGACGGCGCATCGCCGACGGTATCGCCCGCCGCAGTAGGCGAGATGCGCTTGTCTTGGGGCTAGCCCCGGCTGCGAGGCCGCGAGGGCGGCGCGGCGCACCTCCGGTTCAGATCGGTGTCCGGTTCCATCGCAGCTCCTCGGTCAGCGCCACCAGCAGCTCGCGCGGCGGTCGGATCTGCGCCTCGTCCTGCGTCTCCAGCGCCGCCCGCAGCGCGCCGATCGCGCGCCCCAGCCGCAGCCGCGCCTCTCCGGTCAGCTCGACGAAGAGCGAGTCCGCGCGGGCGAGCGCCGTGGCGTTGGGGAGCGCCTCGCGCGGGTGAAACTTCAGCCGCTGCAGCTGCGCCACCGCCTCCTCGAGCTGCGCCTTGCTCAGCGTCCCCGGCCGCTCCTCGATGACCAGCGTCGCCTTCTGCCCCGTGGCCACCACCGTGGTCTCCACCTCCAGGATGCCGTTCAGGTCATAGGTGAAGCGAACGTCCACGGCCTGCTCCCCGCCGGACGCCGGGGGGATCCCCTTGACCATGTAGCGCCCCAGCGCGCGGTTGCGATCACACGTCGCGTGCTCCCCCTGGTACACCTTGACCTCGAGCTGCGTCTGCCCGTCGTCGATGGTCGAGAAGCGCTCGATCCGGCTCGCCGGGATCACGGTCCCGCGCTCGAGGATGGGCGAGAAGATGCCGTCGACGACCCGCGAGCCCAGCTTCTGGCCGGTGGCGATCCCGAGAGTGAACGGCGCGACGTCGGTGGCGATGATCTCCTCGACCGCCGCGTCCCCCTGCTTCAGCCCCGCCTGCACCGCCGCGCCGAGCGCCACCGCCTCATCGGGCGGCAGCGCACGCAGAGGCAGCCGTCCGAAGAGCTGCGTGGCGAGCCGGGCGACGCACGGCATGCGGGTCGCGCCGCCCACCAGCAGCACCGCGTCGATCTGCTCGGCGCGCAGGCGGCCGTCGCGGAGCGCGCGCAGCACCGGGGCGCGCACGCGTTCGAGGAGCGGCTGCCAGAGGCGCTCGGCGTCTTCGCGTGTCAGCGACTGCTCCACGTCGAGGGTCCGCCGGCCGAAGCGCAACCTGGCGAGGGCGATGCTGGCGACCTCGTCGGTGCTGAGCCGCCGCTTCGCCGCCTCGCAGGCCTCGCGGACCCGCGCCAGCTCCTGTGGCGCCAGCTCCCCCTCGCCGTGCGTCTGGCGCAGCCCCGCGGCCGCGTGGGCCACCAGCACGTCGACGAAGTCCTCGCCGCCCAGCCGGGCATCGCCCGCCGAGCTCTGCACCTCGATCACCCCGTCGATGATCTCCAGCACCGTGACGTCGAAGGTGCCGCCGCCGAGATCGAGGACGGCGAGCCGCCGCTCGCCCCCGCGCTCGTGCAGGCCGTAGGCGAGCGCCGCCGCCGTGGGCTCGTTGATGATCCGCTCCACGCGGAGCCCGGCGATGATCCCTGCCTCGCGCGTCGCCTGTCGCTGCAGATCACCGAAGTAGGCGGGCACCGTCACCACCGCCTCGGCGATCGGCTGCCCGAGCGCCGCCTCGGCGTCTCGCTTCAGCGCCGCGAGGACCATCGCCGAGAGATCCTGCGGGGTGAAGCGCCGCCCCCCGAGCGTCCAGACCTTGTCGGTCCCCATCTCGCGCTTGAAGGAGAGCACGGTCGCCTCGGGGTGCGTCACCGCGCGCGCCCGCGCCGGGGCGCCGACCAGCAGCTCGCCACCGTCGGTGACGCTCACCGCGCTCGCCGTCAGCGTCTCGCCGAGCGCGTTCGGCAGGACGGTGGGGACGCCCGCCTGCAGCACCGCGACGAGCGAGTAGGTGGTACCGAGATCGATACCGACGATGGGTCCACCCTGGGGCGTCGTCATCAGGGCTCCTCCTGGGCACGGGGTTGGCTGGCTGGCGCGCTGGCGGGGCCGCGCGCGGCCGGGCGACCGTCGGCAGCGGCACCGTGGGGCGGGAGCTCCTGACCTCCGCGCGCCCGACAGCGCCCCTCGAGCTCGCCGGTCACTCGGGTCGCGAGCAGCTCGAGCTCGCGGAGCTGGCCCTCGCGCGCCACGGCCTGCAGCACGGCGAGCGCGCCGCAGGCGTCGTCGCCGCGGTAGGTCTCGGCGGCGCCGCAGAGCCGGCCGCCCACGCTCTGCGCGAGGGCGAGGTCCTGCTGGCGCTCGCGGCCGCGCACGAGCTCGCAGAGGCGC
>JAKLHH010000764.1 GCA_022710245.1 Myxococcota bacterium | reverse complement strand
GATCCGGAACCACGGCGTCACCCAGAGGTAGCGGACGTGGAGGCCGAGGACGAGCGCCACCTTCAGCGCCGCGCCGAGGAGCGCGAGGACCAGCGCGCCGGCGACGAGCGCACGACCCGCGCCGAGGCTGCGGGCCCACTCGCGCCGCCGCAGGCGCGGCCAGAGGAGGAGGAGCGCGAGGAAGGGGCCGAGGACGAGCCCGCCCCCGAGGAGCTGCCCGCCCACCGCGCCGAGCCCGAGGCGCACCGCCAGCGAGCCGGTCACCGCCGCGGCCGCCTCGCTCGTCGGGGCGGGTCGCCAGGCGAGCGCGAGGCGCCAGCTCTCGCCGCGGAGGAAGAGCCCGACCAGCGCGGGGACGATCCAGAGCGCGAGGAGCCCGGCGATCGCCAGCAGCGCGGCGGGGCGCAGCCGGTAGCGCCCGGCGCCGGCCGGGTCGCGATCGAGGTAAGGCAGCGCCGCGAGACCGAGGAGCCCGAGGAGCGGGAGCACCGCGCCGGCGAGCCAGGCGTCGAAGTACTGCAGCAGCTCCTGCACCCCGACGAAGAACCAGGGGGCCTTGGCCACCGCCGGGGTCACGGACGGGTCGGCGGGCGCGCCGGACGGGACCTCGAGGGCGATCGCCCACCAGCTCACCGCGAGCACCGTGGCGAGGCCGGCGAGGAGCTCGAGCCGGACGAGGTACGGCCAGGTCGCCACGGGCTCCGCAGGCGCATCGCCGACCTGCGCCCGCTCCCGCCGCTCGCGGCGCGAGAGCGCCACCCCCGCCGCCAGCACCAGGCCGACGACGAGCGCCAGCGCGAGCAGCGCGACGGCGTCGGGCTCGCGGGCGAGGTAGCCGAGGAGGTCAGAGCGGTCCGCTGAGGCCATCCCTGCGCACCCGCCAGAAGTGAAGCGCCATCAGCAGCCCGCCCGCGAGCGGGAGGATGAAGCAGTGCAGCGCGTAGAAGCGCACCAGCGTCGCTGGCCCCACGGTCGTGCCGCCGAGGAGCGCGACCCGGAGGTCACGGTCGGCGCTGAGCAGCGCGCCGGGTCCGTCCGCGCCCACCACAGGCACTGCGCCGACGAGGTGCGTGGCCACGGTGGTCGCCCAGTAGCCCTTCTGGTCCCAGGGCAGGAGGTAGCCGGTGAAGGCGATGCCGAGGGTCAGGGCGAGGAGCGCGACGCCGACGACCCAGTTGAACTCGCGCGGCGGCTTGTAGGAGCCGGTGAGGAGCACGCGGAGCAGGTGGACCACCACCGCGATCACCATGCCGTCGCCCGCGTAGCGGTGCAGGCTGCGCAGGAAGGCGCCGAAGGGCACCTCCTGCGCCAGCGCGAGGACGTCGCCGTGCGCGTGCGCCGTCGCGGGCCGGTAGTGGAAGAGGAGCACGCCCCCGGTCACCACGGTGATCAAGAAGAGGAGGAAGCTGATGCCTCCCGCGCAGAGCGTGAAGCGGAAGCGCAGCCCGTGCCTGGGCACCCGGCGCGGGTGGAGGTGGAGCCAGACGTTCGCCGCGATGGCCGCCAGGCGGTTCGCCGGGGTGTCCGACCAGCCGTGCCGGAAGATCGATCGATGGAGCTGACCCCGCGGGCGCTCCTCGGCCTCCGGAGCAGGCGGCTCGGGAGCTGGCGTGCCCTCTCGCGCGCTCTCTCGCGGCGCGCCCTCGCGCGGCGCACTCTCGCCCGGCGCGCTCTCGCCCGGCGCGCCCTCGAGGGCGTCGCGCTCCGGCGGTGGATCGCCCTGGCGCCCGCTCATCCTCGCCTCCCCGGGTAGGGGGCGAGCGCGCCGGGCAGCGACCACTCGCCGCGCTCCTTGCGGTAGCGCACGCCGGGGTCCACGCGCAGCTCGCCGCCCGGCGTGAGGCGGATGTGCACGCGCTCCATCGGCCGCGTGGCGGGCCCGCGCACCACGTCGCCGTCGCCGGAGAAGTAGCTGCCGTGGCACATGCAGCGAAACTGCTCCACGCCGGGGACGTGGCGCAGCTTGCACCCGAGGTGGGTGCAGACCGCGGAGAGCGCGACGAACCCCTCGGGTGTGCGCAGCACCCAGAGCTGGTGCTCCGCGAGGAGGCGCGCGCTGAGCTGGCCGACCTGGTACTCCTCTGGGCGCCCGGCCTCCAGGGTGAGCGCGCGCGCCTTCCCGGCGCGGGGCCAGAGGGTGCGGAGCGCGATCCCGGCGCCGCCGAGCAGCGCGGCCGAGAGCGCGACGAGCCCGCCGCGCGTGAGGAGATCGCGGCGCCCGAAGAGGCTCGCCTCGCTGCGCGCCGCGAAGAGGCTCGCCTCGCTGCGCGCCGCGGCCGGGGCAGCCGGCCCCGAGGCGTCCGGTCCCGCCGGCGCGCCCGGGGGTGACGCCGCCCGCGTGCGGTCGCTCAGCGCCACGGCAGCCCTCGCGCGCGCACCGGGTCGTACCAGCTCGGCGCCTCGACGAGGTCGCGCACCACGCGGCTCCGCCGCTCGCTCAACGAGACGAGGTAGTTCGCAAGGTCGCTGCGGTCCTCCGCGGTCACCGCCGGCGGCAGCGCCGGCATCGGCGTGCCGTCGAGGCCGGTGGAGAAGGCGCGGTAGAGATCGAGCCGACGGAAGCCGCTGCGGTACACCCCGGCGGTGTGATCGCGTGGCCGCACCGGTCGGCCGCGGGCGTCCTTCAGCGTGCGCGCGGCGGGCCCGTCGCCGCGCCCTCCCTCACCGTGGCAGCTCGCGCACCGCTCGCGCTCGTAGACGGCGCGGCCGTGCGCGATCGACTCCGGCGTGTAGAGCGAGGGAGGCGTGAGCGGCACGGCCGGGTCGGGCTCCTCGGCGCCGAAGCGCGCGCAGCGCTCCTTCACCTGCTCGGCCAGCGCGGGGAGCAGGCCCGCGTGGAGCAGCGCGCCGAAGGAGGGCATCGCGGTGCCCGGGATGCCGACGAAGATCGTGCGCTCGAGGTCGAGGTCTCGCGGCAGCGAGCCGGCGGGCGTCGAGCGGTACTTGAAGTTGCAGCGCGTGAGGTCCGCCGGGGTCACCTCGAGGTCGGCCGCGAGCGGCGTCGTCGCGCGGCCGTCCGCGCCGTGGCACGAGGCGCAGAGCGCGGCGTAGAGGCGCGCCCCGTGCTCGCGCGGGACCGGACGCGCGGCTGGCTTCGGGCCGCCGCCGCTGCCGCCGAAGAACGAGGCCGCCTGGGTGCCGGCCGGCGAGTCGCCGCGCGCGGCGCAGCCCGCGAGCGCGAGCACAAGCCCGAGCGCGACGACCCCGACGACGAGCGGCCTAGAGGTAGACATGGAGGATCACCTCGAGCCGGTCCGCGCTGTCCAGCGGGTCGGTCGTCTCGGACTGCTGCAGCACGTAGCCCAGCCTCGCCGCCAGCCCGCGCAGCGGGAAGAGGTCGAGCCCGAAGCGGAACCGCTGGCGGCGGTCCTGCCGCAGCTCCAGGTTCATGTCGTTCACGTCCCAGCTCGCGCGCAGGAAGAGCCCCTTCGTCAGCACCACCCCCGCCTCGACGAGCGCCGCGAGCTGGTACGACCAGCGCGCGCTGTCCGGCGGCCGCTCGGCGATGAAGTCCACCTCGCCCTGGGCGTAGAAGCGCGCGAGGCGCAGCCCGCCGTGGATCCCCGCCATCCCCCGGCTGCCCGCCTCGCTCGGGTTCCAGGCGCCGGAGAGCCCGAGGTGGAAGCGCGGCAGGTGCAGCTCGATCATCCCCCACAGCGCCTTCAGCGTGTCGGTGTCAGCCGCCGTGAAGCTCCCGTTGGTGAGCGCCACCGCGGCGAAGATCGGCCCCTTGTCGAGGCCGACCTCGAGGCCGAGGTCCGGGTTGGCGAAGTTGGCCCCGGTGACGCGGCGGGTGTAGGCCGCGTCGTCGACGATCCGCAGCCCGAAGGGCGGCAGCAGGCGGCCGCCCCGCAGGTAGGTCCCCCAGGGCCCGCGCACGAGCCCCCAGGCCTCGCGGTTGCGCGCGCCGGCGACCGCCAGCTCCTCGTCCAGGTAGAGCACCACGCGGTCCGCCCATGGCCGCAGCTCGAGGTAGAGCGCGCCCGCCGTCGCCTCGAAGGAGTTCTTCTTCTCGTCGAGGAAGGTGGTGATGTTGGCCAGGCGCAGGTCGGCTCCGACGGCGAGCCAGTCGGTGACCTCGCCGGTCGGCAGCGTCGCCAGCAGCACGGCGCCCCCGCTCGCCGAGGACGGGCCGGGCGGCGCGAGGAGCGGGCGCCCGCCCTGCAGGGTCAGCTCGGCCTGCGCGTAGAGGGCGCCGTAGGCGGTGCGCTTGCCGCCGCCCGTCGGAGAGACGTGGCAGCGCGAGCAGCGCAGCCCGCTCAGGGCGGCCAGATGCGGCTCGGCGTCGGCGCGGCCGCAGGCGAGCAGCAGCGCGAGCGCGAGGAGCCAGCGGCCGGGGAGGCGCAAGCGAGGGTGAGAGGGGCGATCAATCATCGGGCGCCCCGCGCGTGATCCACCCGGCGACCTGGTCCACCTCGGTCTGCGGCCGGAGCGGCGCGTTCTTCGGCATCCGGTCACCGACGATGTCGCTCCCCCCCACGAGCTTCTTGACCAGGTAGCTCGCCGCCGCGCTCCCCGGCGCCACACGGAGCTGCGTGGTGATCTCCTGGCTCGGCTGGCCGACCAGGCTCGCCCAGCTGCGGCCGCGGCCGAGCTGCAGGCCGGAGCCCGCCGCCGCCCCCTCATGGCAGTCCGTGACGCAGTGGCGGTCGAAGAGGTCCTTCTGCAGCGTGGAGAGCGTGGTGGTGCCGGGCGCCCCGGCCTCCCCCTTCGTCCCGCCGCCCTGCGGGTGCGGGTCCGGGGCGCACGCGGCG
>JAKLHH010000763.1 GCA_022710245.1 Myxococcota bacterium | reverse complement strand
ACGGCGAAGGCAGTCGTGACCTCCGAGTTCGGCGAGGCCTGCCGCAAGGCGCTCACCGAGGAGCTCCGCCGCCGCGCCCCCAACGCGTTCATGCACTGAGGAGGCCGACCATGCGCACCTGCGTCCTCACCTCGCTCCTCCTCCTCGCGGCCGCGCTGCTGCCGGCCCGCGAGAGTGAGGGTCGGCCCGGAGGCGGGCACAGCTACCGCTCCTCGGGCAGCAGCTACCGCTCCTCGGGCAGCAGCTACCGCTCCTCCTCCTCGAGCTACCGCTCCTCCTCGAGCTACCGCTCTTCCTCCTCGAGCTACCGCTCGAGCTCCAGCACCTCGTACCGCTCGAGCTCCGGCTCCCACGGCTACGTGCCGGTGACGCCGGTCGCGCCGGTCATCATCTCCCGCATCGCCCAGGCGCCCACCACGAGCTGGCGCCCCGGCGGCCCCAGCGTCTACGCCGGCCTCGAGCCCGCCGCGGCGCCGCCCACCCTCTGCGCCGTCGCCCCCCACGGCGAGCGGCAGCATGTGGGCGCCTGGGCCCTCGGCATCACCCTCGCGGTGCTCATCCTCGGTGTCACGCTCGCCCTGCGCGCGACGGGGGGCTCCCGGCAGCCGCCGCCGCGGATCGCCGTGCAGCGGAGCGTGGCGCGGCAGCTCGAGGTGCTCCGCGAGACCGACCCGGACTTCTCGGTGGTCCTCCTCGAGGACTTCATCTATGCCCTCTATGCCGAGGCGCACACGGCCCGCGGCCAGGGGCAGCTCGGCCGGCTCTCACCCTACCTCGAGGAGGCGGCGCAGCAGACGCTGGCGGAGCTCGGCGCGACCCCGGTCTCGACGGTGGTCCTTGGCTCGATGACCCTCACCAGCTTCCAGCCCGGCGACCCGCACTGGCTTGCGGTGGAGCTGGAGGCGAACTACACCGAGGGCAACACGAGCTACTACGCGCGCGAGCTGTGGACCCTCGTCCGCCAGGCGAGCGCGCGCTCCCGGCCGCCGGCGCGGGTCCGGGTCCTGCGCTGCCCGAACTGCGACGCGCCCACCGACCAGATCGCCGGCCGGGTCTGCGGGTACTGCGGGGAGACCGTCGCGGGCGGACGCCATGAGTGGTGCGTGGCGCGGATCGCGATCCTCGAGCGGGTGACGCGGGGCCCGATGCTGACCGGCACCACCGAGGAGCAGGGCACCGACTCCCCGACCCTCGTCGACCCCGAGCTCGCCGCCAGCTTCGCCGCGCTCGCCGTCCGCGACCCGCAGTTCTCCGAGCAGGGGCTCCGCGCCCGCGTGCAGCTCATCTTCCAGACCATGCAGGCGGCCTGGTCCTCCCTCGAGTGGGAGCGCGCGCGCCCCTTCCTCAGCGATCGCCTGCACGAGGCGCAGAGCTACTGGATCCGGGCCTACCGCGCCGCCGGGCTACGCAACGTCACCGAGGGCGCGCGCGTCACCGCGCTCGAGCTGGTGCGCGTCACGCGCGATCGCTGGTTCGACGCGGTGACGGTGCGACTCTTCGCCAGCGGGCTCGACTACACGCGCCGCGAGAGCGACGGCGCCATCGTCGGCGGCAGCCAGACGCGGGGGCGCTCCTACAGCGAGTACTGGACCCTGATCCGGAGCGCCGAGCGCAGCGGCCCCGCTGGCACCGAGGCGCGCTGCCCGCAGTGCGGCGCCCCGCTCGCCGTGACCATGGCGGGCCTCTGCAGCCACTGCCAGGCGAAGGTCAACTCCGGTGAGTTCGACTGGGTGCTGAGCCGCATCGAGCAGGACGAGAGCTACCAGGGGTAGCCTGCGCTCGCACGCCTGCGCTCGCCCGCCTGCGCTGGCCCGCCTGCGCTGGCCCGCCTGCGCTGGCTCGCCCGCCTGCGCTCGCCCGCCTGCGCTCGCCCGCCTGTGCTCGCCCGCCTGCGCTGGCCCGCCTGCGCTCGCCCGCCTGCGCTCGCCCGCCTGTGCTCGCCCGCCTGCGCTGACCCCGTCGAGCAGGAACTGGATCGAGATCGTGTCGTCGACGGTGCGCGTCGTCCGGGTCGAGCGGGTGGGGAGGAGCGCGGACGGCAGTCGGCGCGGCATGGTCACGGCGGTTGCCGCGTGCCGAGGGTGGTGCCAGTGGAACCTTGGATCAACCCACTCGTCGACCGTTGGGATGAGATGGCTGGCGAAGTGTGAACGTGTCACCATGGCGACATGCCACACCGCCGCGCGGAACTCCGCGAGCTGTGCTCCGAGTGCCGGGGAGTGACAGCCGGCGATCACTGTGAGCGATGTGGCCGCCACCTCTGCACCCAGCATGTCCCCCTCGCTGGCCACCTGTGCGGCAACTGCGAGGCTGCGTTCGAACGCAGCGTTGATGCGGCGGACCGGATTGGCACCTGGGCGTGGTTTCTACTGCCGGCGAACCTGCTCTCAACTCTCATTGGGGCGCTGCTCGTCTTGTTCTTCGGATTGCGCCTCCCGAGAGACGGGCAGGAGTGGTTCTATGCAGGCCTGATGGGCATGTGGTGGGTGACGCCTTGGGCGCTCTTCGTCTGCAAGAAGCTCTGGATGATGATCGCGCGAAGGCGCTTTCTGCGCGAACGCAGCGATCGAGGGCGCTCATGGTCACGGTGAGTCTGGCCTCACACTCGCCCCCTTCCTCCCCGGGCCGCTCCGTGAGGCGGTGACGGAGAAGGCGCGCGCCGTCTGGCGGCGCTCGCCCGCCTGCGCTGCCCCGCCTGCGCTGCCCGCCTGCGCCTCCGGTCAGCGCTCCGAGCTCAGGGCTTCCGCAGCAGCGCGGGGAAGGTCTCGCTGACCCCGTCGAGCAGGAACTGGATCGCGATGGCGGCGAGGAGCAGGCCGGCCACGCGCGAGAGGATGCTCATCCCCGTCTGACCGAGGAGCCGGTCGAGGCGCGCGGCGCCGCGCAGGATCAGCCAGGCGGCGACTGCCGTGATCAGGATGGAGCCGAGGAGCGGGATCACCTGCCACCAGTGCCCCGAGCGAGCGCGCCCCATCAGCACCACCACGGTGGCGATGGAGCCGGGGCCGGCGAGCAGCGGCATGGCGAGCGGCACGATCGCGATGTCGTCCTTGCGGGTCCCCTCGTCGACCTCGCCCTGCGTGATGCGCGCCGGCGAGGGCTCGGTGCGCAGCATGTCGATGGCCATGATCAGGAGCAGGACGCCGCCGGCGATCTTGAAGGCGGCGAGGCTGATGCCGAGCGCCTTGAAGATGAAGGCGCCCGCGAGCGCGAAGACGGTGAGGACGAAGAAGGCGGCGATGCTCGCCCGCGCCGCCATCTTGCGCCGCTTCTCCAGGCTGTCGCCCTGGGTCATGGCGAGGAACATGGGGACAGCCGCGAAGGGATCGACGACGAAGAAGACCGCCGAGAGGCAGACGAGGCTGAAGGTGATGATCTCCTGCAGCACGTGTCCACGCTAAGCCAGGCCGCGACGACCGGTCAAGCGCGGCGCGACCCGCGTGTCGCGGATTGCCACGGCTCCGGATCTCGCGAAGGTCGAGGCGCCACCTTCCGACTTCCGGTGGGCGCGGCTCCGGCGAACCCCGCGAAGGCCCAGGATCGGGGGCCCGGCATCGAGGTTGCACGCAGGCGCGGCATACCAAGAGGAGAGCCATCATGCAGAGACACCTCGGCGCGTCCCTTCTTGCCTCCGCCCTCGTCCTGGCCTTCGTCCCGACCGCCCTGGCCGAACGAACGACCCGGAACCCGACGTACACCGCGCGTCGTGCGGCGCAGCTCGTGATCCAGCGCGAGACGGGGAAGGTCGCCAAGGGCAGCAAGCTCCACGCGCATGATGTCCACTACCTCGGGTACACGAACAAGGGGAGCGACCGGGTGGAGTGGCGGAACAACAGCCGCGACCGCCAGGCCGACTTCGAGAAGGTCACCGTCTGGCAGGGCCGCGAGCGTGGCCCGGGGGCGCGCGCGAGCTGGAGGGGCCCCTACGGCGTCCGTCTGGCGATCGTCCCCGCTGACCGCAAGGACAAGCTGACCCCCGATCAGCTGGTGGCGAAGACGCGCGTCAGCGCCGACCTGACCGAGGCCGGCAAGGAGAAGGTCGCGGCGCACCTGGCGGCCAAGGGCCTCAAGGTGAAGTCGATCCAGCTCGGCGACTTCGTCGCGCCCTCGAAGAACCCCTACGACCACCACACGCGCCTCTCCCAGAAGCCGGTCTCGCGCGAGAACGGCTTCCTCCGCTACACGGTGACCTTCGCCGACGGCACCAAGAGCCGCTACGAGGTGGTGACCATCGCGCGGAACCTGATCGGCGACTACACCAGCGCGAAGAACAGCACCAAGGTCCCGGCGGGCAAGCTCCTCGGCAAGGTCTTCGCCGACAAGGACGGCTACTAGCAGCCGCGCCTTGCACCCGCGCCTCGCCCCTGACCGTCGACGACCAAGCCCTGCCCGTCACACCTCGCGAGTGTCAGGACCGCCCCGTCTGAATCTCAGACCCACCGAAGATGACACTCCGCGCGTCCGTCGAGACCCCGACGGTCTCTCGTCGCGCCACGTGAACCCGCGAGTCCAGGTGCTCCCTGGAGGGCACAGCGGCGGCGAAGACGGGGTTCCCACACCTCGCGAGTGTCAGGACCGCCCCGTCTGAATCTCAGACCCACCGAAGATGACACTCCGCGCGTCCGCCCCTCCCCCCCGCGCTCCTGCTGGAAGGCCCGGCCCGCTGCCACGTATACACCGGCATGCGTGCGCTCACCTGTATCCTCGCACTGCTGGCCGTGCACGGCTGCGACAGCGGCGTCTCCCCGGTCGCTGGGGAC
>JAKLHH010000762.1 GCA_022710245.1 Myxococcota bacterium | reverse complement strand
GCGCTCGAGCGTCTGATCCTCGACCGCGACCAGCGCTTCCGCATCTCCCAGGTCCTGGAGCCCATCTACCGCAACCAGGACGAGTGGGCGAAGCTGGTCGTCATCTACGACGCGCAGCTCGACTTCATCGAGGACAAGGAGCGGCGCGGCTTCCTGCTCAGGGAGATCGCTCGCCTGCACGAGGATCGGGATGGCAGCCTCGAGCTGGCGTTCCGTGCGCTCTCGCGGGCCTTCAAGGAGGAGCCCGAGGACGCCGCCCTCCTCGCCGAGGTCGAGCGGCTCGCGTCACGGCTCAGCGTCTGGCTCGAGCTGGTCAAGGTCCTCGAGGACGCGGTCCAGGGCATCTACGACTTCGGGCTCGTCGCGCGCATCCAGGCGAAGCTGGCCGAGGTGCACGAGCTGCGGCTGACGGACCGTCCGGCCGCGGTGGAGGCCTGGAAGAAGGTCCTCGCCGCTCAGGAGGAGAGCCGGGAGGCGATCGACGCGCTGGTGCGTCTCTACGGCGAGCTCGGCCGCAACGCCGAGCTGATCGAGGTGCTGACCAGGCGGGCGGAGATCACCCAGGACCTGGCCGCCCAGAAGCAGGATCACTACCGGGTGGCGCAGATCTACGAGACCGTGCTCTCGCAGCCCGAGCGCGCCATCGAGATCTACCGCCAGGTGCTGGTGCTCGACCCCGACGACGCGACCTCGCTCGACGCGCTGGACCGCCTCTACCTGACGGCGACCAACTGGATGGAGCTGATCTGGGTCTACCGACGCAAGCTGGAGCTGGCGAGCGGTCAGGAGGCGCGGCGCACGCTGCAGCTCAAGATCGCCGAGGTGTACGAGGAGAAGGTGGGCGACCGCTTCGAGGCGATCGCGGCGTACAAGACGCTCCTCGAGGACACGCCGGGCGACCTGCAGGTCCTCGACGCGCTCGACCGGCTCTACACCGCGGAGGAGCTGCACTCGGATCTGCTCGAGGTGATCGAGGCCAAGATCCGGGCGGAGGGAGGCGGCGGGCGACGGAGCGCGCTCGTCTATCGCGCGGGCACCATCTACGAGAAGGAGATCGGCGACCTCGACGCGGCGATCGACCGCTACCGTCAGGTGGTGGAGGCCGACAAGGGCCACGCCGAGGCCCGCGCCGCCCTGGAGCGGCTGGTGCACGGCGGCTCGCACCGCGAGCTGCTGGTGGAGATCCTGGAGCAGCTCTACGCGCGCACCAGCGAGGTGCGGCCGCTGATCGAGGTCCTCGAGCTGCTGCTCGAGGCGCTGGCGGATCCGGGGACGCGGCGTGACCTCCTCACCCGCATCGCGCACCTGCACGAGGGCACGGGCGACGGCAAGGCCGCCTTCGCCGCGCTCGCGCGGGCGCTGGCGGAGGACCCGGGCGACGAGGGCGTGCAGCGGGAGCTCGACCGCATCGCCGATCAGCAGCAGACCATCCGCGAGCTGGTGACCGTCTACGAGGAGCGGCTGGCGGCGATCTACGACCCGCTGCTGGCGCGGCAGATCCACCTCAAGGTCGCCGGGTTCTACGAGCAGCGCCTGGGGGACGACACGCGCGCCGCGGAGCACTTCCGCGCGGCGCTCGACAGCGGCGGCGACGAGCTCCCGCCGCTGCAGTCCCTCGACCGGGTGCTGGAGAAGCTCGGACGCTGGTCAGAGCTGCTGGAGATCATCGGGCGCGAGATCGCGGCGGTGCCCGGCGGCGCCGACCAGGCGCACCTCTTCTTCCGCACCGGCCGGATCCACGAGCAGCAGGGAGAGGTGGAGAGCGCCTTCGCCGCGTATCGTGACGCGCTGGAGCGCGACGCGACCCACGCCGGGGCGAGGCAGGCGATGGAGGGGCTCCTCGCGCACGAGGCCCACAAGGTCGCGGTCCTCGACGTCCTCGAGCCCATCTACGAGTCGGCGGGTGATCTGGCGAAGGTGGTCTCGCTCCTCGAGGTGCGGCTCGGCACGCTGGAGACCCCGGCGGAGCGCACCGCCCTCCTGCAGCGGATCGCCGGCTATCAGGAGGAGAAGCTGGGCGCGCCGGACCAGGCGCTGGGCGCGCTCGGACGAGCGCTGGCCGAGGACCCGGCGGACCGCGGCACCCTCGACGCCGCGGAGCGGCTCGCGGGCCAGCTCGGGCGGTTCCGCGAGCTCACCGCGCTCGCCAGCGAGGTGCTCACCGCCGCGAGCACCCCGGAGGCCATCCGGGAGCTCGGGCTGCGGACGGCGGCCTGGTACGGCGAGAAGCTGAACGACATCGACCGCGCGGAGCTCAGCTTCCGGCGCGTCCTCGACGCCGACGCGGAGTGCGTGCCGGCGCTCGAGGGGCTGGAGCGGATCTATCGCGCGGCCGCGAAGGACACCGAGCTGGCGAAGATCCTGGCTCGGCGAGCTGACGTGGAGCAGGACGGTCAGCGCAAGGTCACGCTCCTCTCGGAGGTGGCGAAGCTGCGCGAGCGGTCGCTGCACGACGTGCCCGGCGCTGTGCAGGCCTGGCGGGCAGTGCTGGAGGCGGAGCCGACGAGCCGGGAGGGCCTCGAGGCCCTGGCGCGCCTCTACGAGGCGAACCGCTCGTGGGAGGAGCTCCTGGAGATCCTCGAGCGTCAGGCCGACGGCGCCGACGGACGGGCCGCGCAGGTGGCGATCAAGCACCACGCTGGCGAGGTGCTGACGAAGGAGCTCCACGACCTCGAGCGCGCGGTGGAGGTGTACAAGGACATCCTGGACCTCGAGGCGATGGATCTGCGGGCGCTCGACGCGCTCGAGACGATCCATGCCGGGCGCGAGGACTGGCGGTCGCTGCACGAGGTCCTCGGCCGCCGGCTGGAGCTGGTCACCGGCAGGGAGCGGATCCCGATCCTGCTCCGGCTGGCCGAGCTCGCGGCGCGCAAGCTGAGCCAGCCCGAGGACGCGGCCAACCTCTACCAGCAGGTGCTGGTCGACGACCCCGGCCACCTCGAGGCGCTCGGGCTGCTGGAGCAGCTCCTGCGCGAGGGGAGCAAGTGGTACGACCTCGTCGACGTGCTGACCAAGCACGCCGAGATCCTCTCCATCCACGGTGACGTGGCTGGCGAGGTCGAGCAGCTGGTGCAGGCAGCCAGGGTCTGGAACGACTCGCTCGGCGACCCGGACGCGGCGGCCGAGCTCCTCGAGCAGATCCTCAAGCGCGACCCCAACAACGTGAACGCGCTGGCTGGCCTCGCGCGCATCTACGAGTCCACCAAGCAGTGGGAGCGCTGCCGTGAGGTGCTGGAGAAGGCTGCGGCCCTCGGGCCGGAGCCCAGGGAGGGGGCGGAGCTCGAGTTCCGCATGGGCAAGCTGGAGGTGGAGAGCGGCGGAGACGCGAAGGCGGCGGCGGCGCGGTGGGCGAGGGCGCTCGAGCTGGACCCGGGACACCGCGAGGCAGCGGAGGCCCTCGAGAGCCACGCGCGGAGGACGGAGGACTGGGCGCGACTGGCGGAGCTCCTCGAGCTGCGCCTCGGCCGAACGCCCGAGCCCCCCGACCGGCTGCGGATCCTGCGCGAGCTGGGTGGGCTGTACACCGATCGGCTGAAGCTGGCCGAGAAGGGCGTCGGCGCCCTCGAGCGGGCGCGCGAGCTCAGCCCGGAGGACTCGGAGGTGCTGGCCCCGCTGGCAGACGCGTACTTCGCGGCGGCCCGCTACGACGTCGCGCAGCCCATCCTGGAGAAGCTGATCGAGGTGGCGGGCAAGCGGCGGAGCAAGGAGCTGGCGCAGTACATCCAGCGGCTCGGCGCCATCGCCGAGAAGAAGGGCGACCTGCCGGCGGCGCGCGATCACTACGACAAGGCGTACCGCATCGACAGCACCCACGGGCCGACGCTGGTCGCGCTCGGGCGCATCTACGTGCAGACCGAGGACTGGCAGAACGCGCGCAAGCTGTACCGCTCGATGCTGCTGCAGAACATGGACGAGCGCTCGGGCATCCGCAAGGCGGAGGTGTTCTACTACCTCGGCCAGGCCCACGCCGCGCTCGGGGAGAAGTCGAAGGCCATCACCATGTACGAGCGCGGCCTCGAGGTCGAGCCCGGGCACGAGGGCCTGCAGCAGGCGCTCGCGAAGATCAGGTAGTCTCCCTCTTCTCCCTCTCCCTCTCCGCCTCTCCGCCTCTCCGCCTCTCCCTCTCCCCCTGTTGACCTCCGCCCTCACGCCCCGTCGACCCTCTCCTGTAGCCCGGCTCCGCGCCCAGCCCTCCCGGCCCTTACGTCGAAGGTCCGACCAAGCGCTGCCAGCGAGGACCACTCGGCCGAGGACCCTCGTCGAGCGCCAGAAGCGCTCGCTCCACCCGCACGATGAGCGCTCGACGAATCCGCCCCCGAGGCGCTTCACCGCCCGGCGTTCTCCCGTCAAGGTCCGCGGCCGAGTGGTCCGAGCGCAAGGCCACCAAGAGAGCCCCGGCGTCAGCCAAGATCAGCCCCGGCAGTGTGTGTGAGAGCGCGAGGGGCGCGGAGCTACTTCCCCGTCCCCACGTGGACGGTCTTCTCCGGCCCCCAGTCGGCGACCTGGTCGCCGCCGCGCATGGTGACCGGCAGGACGATGGCGAGCGTGACCGCCGCGACGCCGCCCGCGATCCCGGCCCAAACGTACCACCGCTCGTACCACTTCGGGGGCGGCAGCGGCTTGGGTCGGTAGGGGGTGCTGCCGATGGGGAGCATCTTCAGGCGCGCGGTGATCCGCCGCGTCTTCCCCGCGACGGCCTTCACGTTGGCGAAGAAGTCGTAGTACCCCGCCTTGGAGACGCGGATCGAGCGCTTGCCGATCA
>JAKLHH010000761.1 GCA_022710245.1 Myxococcota bacterium | reverse complement strand
CTCGCGGTGATGCTCGAGCATCTCGGCGACGCGCTGCTTGAGCGTGCCCGTCGACGGCGGCGCGGTCGGCTCGGGGTGGATCAGGATCTGCGAGCCAGGGAGCTGGCGCCGCACCTCCTCCTTGATCGCGTCGCAGAGCGCGTGCACCTCGTCGACCGTGGCCCGCGGGCTCACGTCGAGGTGGAAGTCGAACTTCCGCGTCGAGCCGGACTTCCGCGAGCGCAGCGCGTGGCAGGTGGCGCCCTGCCCGACCACGACCCGCCGCACCACCTCCTGCTCCTCCTCGGGGAGGCTCTCGTCGAGGAGCTGCCCCACCGAGCGGCGCGTGATCTGCCAGGCCTCCCAGACGATGAGGAGCGCCACCGAGAGCGCGGAGACCGGGTCGAGCCAGTGCTTGCCGGTGAAGTGGACCAGGAGCAGCCCGACGAAGACCCCGAGCGAGGTGTAGACGTCCGTGCGCAGGTGCGCCGCGTCGGCGAGGAGCGCCTCCGAGTCGGTGCGCTTGCCGACCTTCTGCAGCCGCCAGGAGACGAAGGTGTTCACCAGCGCCGAGACGCCCATCACGATGGAGCCGAGGTAGACCTGCTCCACCTTGCCGCCGTGGATCAGCTTCTCGATCGACTCGTAGGCGATGAAGAAGACCGCGCCGATGATGAGGAGCGCCTCGATGGCGCCCGAGAGGTTCTCGATCTTGCCGTGGCCGTGCGGGTGGCTCTCGTCGGGCGGCCGGTCCGAGTAGCTGACCGCGATGAGCGCGATGATCGCCGCGAGCAGGTCCATCGCCGAGTGGATCGCCTCGGAGATGACGGCCACCGACCGGGTCAGCAGCCCGACCACCAGCTTGCCGAGGACCAGGAAGACGTTGGACGCGACCGAGAGCGCGGCCGCCCCGCGCTTGCTGGGGTTCACCTTCGCGGACATGCACCGATGGTCGGGCCAAGCCCGAGCGAGATCAAGAGGCAAGGCACGCAAGGCACGTGGACCCGGGGCGAGCCCATGGTCGAGATCAGGGTCGAGGGTGCGAGACAGCGCTGTCGCGCCTGACGACCGCCGCCGCCACCCGGGGCGGCAGCGGCTGCCTCCAGGGTCGGTCCGGCCCGACCGACAAGTGCCCGTCGAGGCTGACGTCCGGCGTGGCATGTGAGCTGCATCGTCGAGAGCGTGGAGGAACTCATCATGCCGCGCAGACGACATCTCCTGATGCCTCTCCTGATCCCTGTGCTCGCCCTCGGCGTGCTGCCCGCGCCGGCCCTGGCCTCGCCGGGGACCGCCGCGCTCCGCCAGCAGAAGGTCTATGCGACGAGCCAGGCTGCCACCCGACAGGCGACCGAGCGCCTCCAGCAGGAGCTGGGTCGGCTCGGTCCGGCCTACTTCGCCCGCTTCGCGACCTCCGTGCAGGTCAACGACGTCTACACCTCACAAACCAGCAGCCAGCGGCTCGCGCCCGTCGCTGGCACCCGCGTGGCGCTGGATGCGCAGGGGAGGATCTTCCTGCAGAGCGGACGTGACGGCTCCTATCACGAGGTCGGTGGCGTCCACACTGACCTCTCCTACGGGCTCCGCGCCGACCAGCGAGGCCGCATCCCCGACGCCGGACCGCAGCTCCTCTCCAGCATCCAGCGGGCCCTCGGTGACAAGGATCGGCAGGGGCGACGCGGCGTGACCCGCGCCTGGGCGAACGCCGAGGCCCACCTCGATCGTCCGGTGAACTTCTCCGAGCTGACCACGACGCTGAAGACGCTCGGGCTCGACCAGGACGCGCTCACCCTCGGCCGCATGAACACCGCCTTCGCCCGAGGGCCTATCGTCCTGGCCACCACGCGGCCAGGACGTCAGGACCTGGGCCCCAACTTCGGCCCGGCCTTCCACGGCACGACACGACTCACCCTCGATCGCGCGGGGACCCTGCACCTCGAGCTCGCGGCCAGCGGCGCGCCCCCTCGGCAGGTGGACGGCGCGGTGCCCACCGCGCTCGCGCGCAAGCTCTTCCACGCTGACGTGCGGACCCTCATCGCCAAGGCGCTCGCGCTGCCCACGACCGGCGCTGGGCGCGGCACCTTCGAGCAACGGAGCACCGAGGCGAGCCAGCTCGCGTCCAAGGCGCTGGACCACTCGGACCGCACCTTCCGCCGGCTGGCCGCCGAGCTGCTGCCGGCTGCGCTCGCCAGCGGCAAGGGTGAGCGGGCGGTGGTGAACGGCGATCAGCTCCTCTACCTCGAGCCCCGCAAGGCAGGCGGCCAGCCCTGGCTCGCCGTCACCGTCGACGGCCGACCCGTCCGGGTCGACAAGGACCGGAGCGGGAGCCTCCAGGTGAACCTCGTGCCGGGCCGGCTGTCGCCCGAGCAGCAGCGCATCGTCATCCGCGGCCTCAGCCAGCTCTCCGGCAGCAAGGACGGCGCGAAGGCCGTACGCGAGATCCGCGGCAGCGCCCGGGCCGCAGAGCGCGCTCTGCAGCGCGAGTCTGTCTGGCGCGACGTCGGCGCGGAGCTCGTGAGGTATCAGGTGAAGCGCGACCTCCTCTCGCCCAAGCTGATCCAGCGCCTGGCGCAGGGAGAGGTCTTCGAGCTGGGCCGCGTCTCCGGGGAGTTCAAGCTCGAGCGCACGGAGCTCTGGTCGCTCGGCAACTACGACGGCGGCGCCACGCTGCTCCTCACGGAGAAGGGGCTCTCCGTCCGCGCCACGCCTCTCATCGGCCGGCCCGCGGTCTACCCTTACGCGGGCACCATCAGCCCCGCGCTGGTGCGCCAGCTCTTCCCCAAGCTCGACGTCGCGGCGGTGCTGAAGCAGACCCTCGCCGCCCCCGGCTCGGTGCGCACCGAGCCTCCCCGGGCCGACCACTGGCCTGCGCGGTACGACTACTTCTGGTAGAGGATCTTGCCGCGCGACGCGAGGCCCACCCGCCCGCTGATCACCGGACCGTTCGCGAGCGGCGTGTACCCGCGCTGCACCAGGGCGTTCGCCTCGACGGGCGCCGCGTTGTGGGTCGCCACCGTGACGTGCGGGATCGGATTCGACGAGCGGAGCCCGGTCGGGCTCAGCGGCTGCACCACCAGCGCCTGGACTCGCTTGTCGCCCGCGTAGCCGATGACCTTCAGCTGGGCGCTCGCGCCGACGGGGGTGGCCGCCACCTGCGCGGCGCTCGGGGCGAAGTCGATCGTCATGTGGTCGAGGTACCTGCGGTCGAGGGGCGTGGGGAAGAGCTGCGGCAGGAGCGTGGACCGGAGCGCAGCCCGGGAGCCCGCGTCGAGGAAGACCCCGCTGTAGTCGACGCGCGGTGTGCTCTGCTTCTTCTTGGCCTGAGCGGGGACGCCGAGGAGCGTCTGGACCAGGACGACCGCCAGCAGGGTGGCGAGGGCGCGCTGCTTGAGCTGCTTGAGCTGCATGATCAGCCTCCGTGACGGAGGCCGGCGTTTGCAGGGCTGGAGCCAGCGCGGAGGTCCGCTGGAACGGAGGGTTCGGCGAGAGAGGTCGGGCGGTGCTGACCGGAAGCCGGAGAGGGCTACTTCGCCGCGGCCGCGTAGAGCCCGTCGGTCTTCGAGTAGACGATCCCGAGGTTGCTCGCGGTCAGGTCGGCGGGCTGGGTGCCCTTGCTGTCGACGAGGACCGGCGCCTTGCTGCCGAGGTCGTAGCGCCAGAGATCGACGTCGGGGTCGGCGAGGTCGGCGACGTTGTGGCGCCGCTGGAAGTAGAGCGTGCTCTCCGACGGGACGAGCGCGAACGAGTAGGCGCCGGCGGCGACCTTGGTGACGGTCCCGGCGGCCAGCTCGCGGATGTCGAGGTCGGCGGCGATGTTGCCCATCGGCTGGTAGTAGCTGCCCAGGTAGAAGACGCGCTGCTCGTCGGAGCTCACCTGCACGAAGGAGGGGTTGGTCGAGCTCTCGACCAGCGTGCCGGCGCCCGTCACCACGTCCCACAGGTGGAGCTCGGCGACCGGGTACGGGAAGAGGCCGCCCTTGGTGTAGCTGAGCTTGCCGCCCTTGGCGCTGAAGCGGATGAAGGAGGTGTCGACGCCGCTGTCGACGGCGCTGACCTGCTTCGTGGCCAGCCTGTAGACGAGGAGGTCAGCGGTCGGCGCGAGGCCAGGGGTCACCGCGGTGGCGCGGCCGTAGGCGAGCAGGCTGCTGCCCGGGCTGAAGACGCCGGGGAGCGCGACCATGCCGCCCGAGCGGATCGGGGTCGCCTGGGCGTCGATCACCACCGGCGCCGGCGCGCTCGTCCGCCAGAGCTTCAGCGCGGCGGGGCCGGGCTGCATCGGGTTGAAGCCGGTCAGGTAGGCCACGCTGCCGCCGTCGGGCGAGAGCGCCGCGCTGACCACGCCGCTCAGCGCCTCGATCACGGTCAACTTACCCGTGCCGGTCGAGTAGCGCGCGAGCTTGCAGGTCGCGGAGAGGGGATCCTGCGGGTCGACCACGACGTCGGTGGCGAGGAGCACGGCGGCGCCGCTGGTGCTGAGCCCGATGGGGTTGGCGCCGCTGGCGATGGTGGTGAGCTTGCCGGAGGCGAAGTCGAAGAGCGCCACGTCGCCGACCAGCGCCGGCGGCTGGATGTTGGCGAGCAGGAGCAGCCGGCCGCCGTCCTTGCTGGCGCCGAAGATCATGCCGGCCGCGCCGACGACCTTGGTCTTCCCCGTCCACGCGTCCCAGAGGAGCAGTGAGGCCTGGGTCGGATCGGGCGTCGTGCCCGGCTTGGGGCCGGTGTAGAGGACGGCCGTCCCCTTGGGGCTGAAGGTGAAGAGGCCCGCCGCGGGCGCCAGCTTCACGGTCG
>JAKLHH010000760.1 GCA_022710245.1 Myxococcota bacterium | reverse complement strand
ACTGGCAGATCAGCAGCCTGAGCGACTATGGGTACCCAGCCTTCTGTCTCACGCATAGGGACGCCGGCCCACCTTGCCCGACCACCGGCCTCGACCTTGACGCCGATTCGATTCAGCTCGATTCATCGTGCGTCGCAAACACCAGGCGGGACTTCGCGATGGTCTCGGCGGGTGACCTGACGCTCACGGACGCAAAGGGACACGTCGCGACACGCAGCGCGCCGAAGCCGGGCTGCGTCGGGGCGGGATGCAGTGGCGACTACCAGCTCATCAGCATCGGGGGGGCTGGTACCTTTGCCCTGGAAGGTGAGCTGACCCTGCAGGCCTCGGGAGACGTCGTTCCGGCCTTCAGCGTCGCACTGCCCGCGGGCTCATGGCCGACGGAGAGTCTCGAGGTCAGCCGGGAGGCGAGCCTGACGCAGGGCCTGCCGTTCACCTGGAAGAAGCCAGATGCCGGCGCGAAGCTGCTGATATACCTGTCCAGCGAGGAGGGGTCCCGCCAGACCGTCAACTGTCTCTATGACGCCTCCTCCGTCCCGGATCGAGTCCCGGCAGCCATCGTCCAGTGGCTGTCGAAGCAGGGCAGCAGCCGGCTCTGGATCGGGCGCTACGTCCACAAGTACTGGTCGGAGACTCGCGGGAGCATCGACCTCCTCGTCAACCGCTCGCTCGAGTACGCGACGTTCGAGGCTCCGATCGTCCCTTAGCGCAGCACTGGAATCGACAGCGCGGGTGTCGCGGGCGTTCAACGCCAAGACCGGCAGGACACCGCGTTGACGTAGGGTTCGGAGGGCGGAGCGCTGCCGCGGGGTTGGCAGACCGCCGCCGGTGGTTGGCGGACCGCGAGCACCCGTCTCCAGACCGCTGTCCAGACCCTCCCGACCGCTGTCCTGGGGTTGCCAGACCCCCCGCTTGATGTCTCGAGAGCGATGAATCAGCCTCAACAGACCGGTTTTTCCGGCCGCCGGAGCGCCGCCGGCCGGTCAGCCCTCGTCCGCGCCGAGCGCCCGCAGGCGCTCCAGCGCCCGGCTGCTCAGCGGTCGCGACTGGCGCGTGGCCTCGTCCATCTGCACGATCACGGTCTCGGCCGTGGCGACGCACGCGTCCCCCTGAAAGAGCCCCTGCTCGAGGGTCACGCTGCTCCGGCCGACGCGCTGGACGCGGGTGCCGATCTGCACCTCGCCCGGCCACCGGATCTCGCCGCGGAAGTCCAGGGTGAGGCGGGCGATCACGAACGCGGCCCCCTCGTCGGCGAGCGGCGAGGAGGGGTCGTACAGGATCTCGACCCGGCCGGTCTCGAGGAAGGTCGAGAAGGCGGCGTTGTTCACGTGTCCCTGGCGATCGGTGTCCGCGTAGCGCACCTTGTCGAAGGTCTGCACGGCGTAGTCGGCAGGCGTCGGGTCTGGCTGCGCATCAGCTCGTGTCATCTGGATCTCCGAGGCTCAGGACCATACCACGCGCCGCTGGCCGCGGCCGCCCGCAGGCCCGCTATAATGGGGAGGTGCAGATCCTCTTCGGCCTCGCCGTCCTCGCGCTCGTTGTCGGGCTCTGGCTGCTGCTGCCCCGGCTCCGCCTTGGCCAGGCGCGATCGGTGGTGCGGCTCGCGGGGCGGGTGGTGGGCCCCGGCGAGGTGGGCGGGCCCGTGCAGGCACCCGCGGTCGGCGCGCCCGCGCGGGTCGAGCTCGAGGCCGGCGGGCGTCGCTACCAGGTGCTCCTCGACGGCGCCCGGCTCGAGGGCGGCCGCGGGCTCCGCGTCGGCGAGCCGCTCGAGCTCGAGGCGGTGCCCAGCGACCTGCGCCGCGAGGCAGCGCTCTACCGCGAGCCCGGCGTCGAGACGGTCCTCGACGCGCTCTGCGTCCGCCGTGGCCCCGCGCTGCGGCGGCGCGAGCTCGGCGCGGCGCTGGTGGGCCTCGCGCTGCTCCTCGGCGCGCCGCTCCCGCTGGCGAGGCTCGCGGCGCGGACGCCGCTGCACCGGCTCCCCGCCTGGCTGCAGCGGGCGGTGATCGGCGCCCTCGCCGGCGCGCCGCGCTGCCCGCCGGGGACGCGCCTCGAGCGGCAGGCCCACGAGGTCGGCTGGAGCCAGCGCTGTCTCGCCGCGGGGGGAGTCGCCGAGGGCCCCGCGGTGGAGCTGAGCGGTGGCCGCCTCGCGCGCGGCGCCTACCGGCGCGGACAGCGCGACGGGCGCTGGCTCGAGCGCGAGGCCGGCGCGAGCGTGGTGCAGTCCTACCGCGAGGGGCAGCTCGAGGGCGTCTGGCTCGAGCGCGACGGGACCGGCCGCCTGCGTAAGCAGGCCGCCTACCGCGCCGACCAGCTCGACGGACAGCTCCTCGAGTGGGACGCCGCCGGGCGGCTCACGCGGCGCGCGGGGTACCTCCGCGGCGCGCCGCACGGGCGCCATGAGACCTGGCGCGAGGGGCGCCTCGTCGAGGCGGGCGAGTATCGCGCCGGCCTGCGCGAGGGGCGCTGGCTCGACGAGGGCTGCGTGGCCGAGCCGATCTGGACCGCGACGGCGACCCGCTGCGAGCAGGAGCTCCGCGCCGGCCAGCTCGACGGCGCCGCGACCTGGTGGTTCGCGGACGGCCGCCGCGCGCGCGGCGCCTATCGCGAGGGCAGGGCGACCGGGCGCTGGACGCTGTGGGACGCGCAGGGGCGGGTCGAGCGCGAGGGCGAGCTCCTGCTCGGCTTCCCTCACGGTCGCTGGAGCACCTTCGAGGCGGGCCGCAAGGTGCGCGAGGAGCGCTACCTGATGGGCAAGCGGCAGGACGCAATCACCGGCTCCAGATGAACAGCGCTCTCGTGTGAGAGCCTGGCCTGGACCGACGCATGAGCGAGCCTGGCCTGGTCACCGGCTCCAGACCCAGACGACCGGGATCTTGAACTGCAGCCCGAAGGTGAGCTCGTGCCCTCGCCCGGTCAGGTACGCATAGCGGAGCGTGACCATGCCGAGGGTGAAGAGCGTCAGCTGCGGCCCGTGCCAGCCCGTGCGCGGGTCGACCGCGTAGCCCGCCCCGATCCCGCTCGCCAGCGCCCGCATCAGGAACCCCTGCGCCTCGAGGTAGAGCGCGCCGGTGGTCGTCGGGAGGTCGCTGCCGCCTCCCTCGACCGCGTGCCAGCCGAGGCTGAAGCCGAGCGAGCGATCGGGGTAGTAGCGGTCGGTCATCAGCGGGACGAGCGGCGGGTTCTCGTCGTGGCTCCGCGCGCGCTCGCCGAAGTGGAGCGTCGTCTCGACGGTGAGCCTGAAGAGCCCGACGTTGCCGCCGGGGCGGCCCATGGTGCCGCCGCCAGTGAAGGCGACGCCGCTGGAGAGCGTGACCAGGTGCTCGCCGGGATCGCGCGGGGCCTCGACCTGCCCGACGGCGACGGCGGCTGGCGCTTCGGCGACGTCGATGTGGCCGGGGGCGTTGCGCTCGAGGTGGCGCATGCAGGCGGAGAGGGCCAGCGCGGCGAGCGCGAGCGCGGCGAGCGCGGCGAGGGCCAGCGCGCGATGCGACGGGTGCAGGCAGCGCGGGCTCATGGGCGTGGCTCCAGCACGGTGCCCGCGGGCGCGCTGGTGGGCGCCACACGAGCACCGGGCGGCGCGATCAGCGGGGCAGGGCACTGCTCGTCGGGGGAGGGCGCCAGCCGTCGCACCGGCAGGTCACCGCGGCGCACCTCGCGGTGGAAGCCCTCGAGCACGTGCTGCGCGGCCAGCGCGAGGACGTGCCGGCGGCCGTCGATCACCAGCTCGACGAGGAGCTGCCCCGAGCGGCGCCCGTCGTTCCAGAGGCGCTCGTTGTCGAAGGCGAAGGGGAGGTAGAGGTCCCGCGTGGCGCCGGGCGCGAGCTCGACGGGGAGCGGCAGCTCGGCGGCGAAGGAGCCGGCGCCGGCGACCTCGAGGCTGGCGCGCGTCACGGCGACCCGCGGGATCGGAGCGGCGCCGCCCCGCTCGGGCGGTCGGGCGGCGCTGTCGCGACCAACCATCGCCTCGCCGCAGCTGCGCAGCCGCAGGGTGAGCCCGACGCCCTCCTTGCCCGACTTGCTGAACCAGCCGCGGACCCGGAGGCTCCCCTGGTCGAGCCGCAAGAGCGAGGTGAGCCGCCACTCGGGGTAGTTCCTCGGGTAGCTGACGGGGAGCGGGCTCGTCGCCGCCGTGGCGAGCGCGCAGGCGAGCACGGCCGCCACGCCGAGCCTATTCCTGCGCAGGGGGACGGCGGGGGCGGGTCTCAGGTCTGCACCTCCTCGGTGAGCCGGGACGGCGGGGGCGGGTCTCATGTCCGCACCTCCTCGGTGAGCCGGGGCGCCGCCGGACGTCGGCGGGCGCTTCGCCGGAGCCAGAGCCAGCTCGCGAGCAGCGAGGGCAGCGCGAGGAGGTCGCTCGGATCGAGCTCCTTCTCCCCGAACCAGGTGCCCAGCCAGCGGTTGAAGCCGGGCTCCAGGTTGGCCAGCGCGAAGGCGACGCCGGTGAGGAGCACGACGGTCAGGGCGGCTCCCCGCGGGCGTCGCCAGCGCGCGAGGTCGCAGAGGCCCGCCAGCACCGCGGCGATGAGGACCGGGAAGAAGAAGAGCCCGGCGAGGTCGCTCAGCTTGCCGGTCACGGCCTGCGGCAGCACGCCGGCGCCCTTCAGCCAGTGGTCGTTCACCGCCATCAGCAGCGCCGCCCCGAGGGGGAGCGGGTGGCAGAGGGGCGCAGCCCACCACTCGGGGGCGGCCCACCCATCGGTACGCGCAGCCGCGGTGTGTCGTCGCATGGTGAGCCTCAAACGGGCGGGGTGGGCGCAGCTTACACCCGATCGCGGCGGGACGCGC